>CAJKEF010000360.1 GCA_905198825.1 uncultured Collinsella sp.
CGCCGACGTCATGCGGCGCCAAGCCGCACTTCAACCGCCCCTTCTGCGTGCGCGATTGTCGAATTACGTTATAGCTAGCTATATTATAGAAAGGTATAATATAGCTAGCTATAACGTAAAGGAAGGATGGCCCTATGTTTATCGGAAGAACAGCGGAAATGTCCGAGCTCAATCGACTGTATGGCACGGGCTCCTTTGAGATGCCTGTGATTTACGGTCGCCGTCGTGTGGGTAAAACGCGCCTTATCACAGAGTTCATCCAAGGCAAGAAGGCTATTTACTTTCAAGCTCGTCGTACCAATGCAGAGGCAAACCTGCACGGCTTTAGCCAGGCGATACTTGCGGGTTCGGTTGGTGCTGCAGGCGTGTCGTTTCGTAGTTTTGACGAGGCGTTCGATGCATTGGCCACCATGGCTCGCACGGAACGTTTGATTGTTGTGATTGACGAGTATCCCTATCTCGCCCAATCGAATCCCGA
Source organism: uncultured Collinsella sp. (assembly GCA_905198825.1). Classification (GTDB taxonomy): domain Bacteria; phylum Actinomycetota; class Coriobacteriia; order Coriobacteriales; family Coriobacteriaceae; genus Collinsella. The sequence continues at coordinate 479 of CAJKEF010000360.1, forward strand.
GATCAGCTCGTTGCTGCAAGACAAGATCGATCACTTGTACAAAGAGACCAAGCTCATGCTTATCCTGTGCGGCTCGTCTCTTTCGTTTATGGAGGAACAGGTGTTGGGCTACGAGAGCCCACTATACGGTAGGCGTACGGCCCAGTTTAAGATCTTGCCGCTCGATTTTATGACGACCCTCGGCCTGTGGCAGAGCATGGGTCGCGAAGACGCTGCAGTTTGCTATGGCATGACGGGCGGCATTCCTGCATATATCGAGAAAGTCGATCCTGCCGCACCGCTCAAGGACAACATCAAACGTCTTTTCCTTACTCCTACGGGCTATCTCTTTGAGGAGCCGAGTAACCTGCTATTGCAAGAGTGCCGCAATCCCGAGCAATATGATGCGATCGTGCAAGCAATTGCTCAGGGGCGCTCGAAGATCTCGGAGATTGCGAGCTCTACGGGAATCCCTGCGAGCAACGTAAAGAGCTATGTGGATAAGCTGGCGTCGCTTGGGATTGTCGAGCGCGAGCTGCCCCTAAACGAGACGAGCAATAAGCGAGCCGTGTATCTGCTGTGCGACCAGATGTTTAGGTTCTGGTACAAGTTTGTTCCGCAGAACATCGGGCTGATTCAAAACGATATGGCCGAGATGGCGTATAAGCGCATTGAGCCGCACGTATCGGATTACATGGGTACGGTCTTTGAGCTTATATGCAGGCAATACGTGTACGAACTTGCGCGGGCTGGCCAGCTCGATGTGGTTCCGGCGAGCGTCGGGCGCTGGTGGGGGACGGATAATCGTACGCATACGCAGGAAGAAATCGACTTGATTGTTGACGATGGCGAGGGCGATGCGCTGTTTGCGGAGTGCAAATGGCGCAATGAACCGGTAGGCGAGGATGTTCTGGAAAAGCTCGTGTACCGAAGCGAGCTCTTTAGGCGGCAGCATAAAAGCTATGCGCTTTTCTCAAAAAGCGGCTTTACGCAGGGATGTCGGGATGCCGCGGAGAGTAGGGGAGACGTCAAGCTGATCTCGTTTGCCGAGATTTGTGAGCGGAGATAACCAAGCGCGCTCTGATGTGATGCTCGGAATGGGACGCGCTTTCCCTTTGGCGGAAAGCGCGTCCCAGATTTCGGCCTCAGAGTGGGACGCATTTTCCGGTAGAGGCCTGGAGCGGAAAGCACGTCCCAGAATCCGGGCAATTCGCTGGTCCGGTGGTTGAGCAAGCGCCGCGCCAAGGATGCCGAGCGTAAAACCTACAATGAAAACGGCGTAAAAACTGCATTGAGAATGGCGTAATTTCGCAGGATGACGTCGCCCGCTGGTGCTGCAGGAGCGGTGACCTGCAAACCTTGGGTTTTCGGACGAGCTTGCGCGAGAGAGCAGGCCAGTATGTGCGCTCGAAGGCCCGCGTTCGCGTGCGCCCCAAGCGCTACTTCTGTGACCCGTCACTTGCGGCGGCGTTGCTGGGGGCTACCCCTGAGCGGCTGCTTGGCGATATGCAAACGCTGGGGATGCTCTTTGAGAATCTCATCCTGCGCGACGTGCGCGTGTTCCTTTCCACCTACGGCGGTGTCGACAACAGTGTTCATTATTTCCGAGATGAGAAGGGCCT
>CAJKEF010000361.1 GCA_905198825.1 uncultured Collinsella sp.
GCCGCCATTGGGAATGTAGAAGGGGGAGGTCTCGCGGCCTCCCCCTTTTTTGCGTTTATAGGCAACATTCCTTTTGCAATTAAATCAATTTAATCATCCACCGCTGAATATAGACGTTCACCGTTCTTTTGTCGGTTCTCTGTTCTCAATGGACTAATATTTGCTTTAGCGCACTGCTGCGCTTGTCCTGTTTTACACGGGTCGTTTTATTGATTGTGACGGAAGGACTCACATGGCAGATGTTCATGAGCTGCTTGATACTTGGATTGCCAATGTCAAGGACGAGGAGCTCCTCGCTGAGCTTAACACGATGAAGGAGCAGGGTGATGAGGACGCCATCACCGACGCTTTCTTCCAGGATCTCGCCTTCGGTACTGCTGGCCTTCGCGGCACTATCGGTGCGGGCACTAACCGTATGAATATCTATACGGTCGGTCGTGCGACCCAGGGATTCGCTGACTACCTCAATGCGACCTTCGAGCATCCGACGGTCGCCATCGCTCGCGATAGCCGCAATAAAGGTGAGCTGTTCGTCAAGACGACGGCTGCCATTCTTGCAGCAAACGGCGTGACTGCTCTCGTGTATCCTAAGATTTCTCCCGTGCCGACGCTTTCCTGGGCCGTCCGCGACCTTAAGTGCTCCGGTGGTATTTGCATGACCGCTAGCCATAATCCGGCGCCTTATAACGGCTATAAGGCCTACGGCCCCGACGGCTGCCAGATCACCAGTGAGGCCGCCGATGCAATTTCTAAGGCTATCGCCGAGACCGATACGTTCACCGGCGTGAAGTCCATGGACTTCGATGAGGCTCTTGAGCAGGGTCTGGTCAAATGGATCGATGACTCGTGCCTCGAGCGTTATTATGACGCCGTTCTCGCCCGCGGCGTGACTAACCTTTCTGCCGAGGAGATCGCTGGCGCTCCGCTTAAGCTCGTCTACACTCCGCTTAACGGCACTGGCCTCATTCCCGTCACGACGGTGCTCGAGCGCGCTGGCATCACTGATGTCACGGTTGTTCCCGAGCAGAAGGAGCCTAACGGCGATTTCCCGACCTGCCCGTATCCTAACCCCGAGATTCGTCAGGCCATGCAGAAGGGCATTGACCTGTGCGAGCAGGTTCACCCCGATCTGCTGCTTGCAACCGATCCTGACGCCGATCGCGTTGGCGTTGCCGTTAAGAATGGCGATGACTATCTGCTGCTGACCGGCAATGAGATGGGCGTTCTGCTGCTTGACTATATCTGCAAGACCCGCGCTGCTCGCGGTGAGGACCTCACTAAGAAGGTTGCTGTCACTACTATCGTTTCTTCCGCCATGGTTGACGCTCTGGCCGACGAGTACGGTTTTGAGCTCCGCCGCTGCCTGACGGGCTTCAAGTACATCGGCGACATCATTACTTCTCTTTCCGATGCTGGCGAGGTCAATCGCTTTATCTTCGGTTTTGAGGAGAGCTACGGCTATCTGGCCGGTGACCACGTGCGCGACAAGGACGCCGTGAGCACTTCTCTTCTGATTTGCCAGATGGCGCAGTATTACAAGCTCCAGGGCAAGAACCTTGCAGATGCGATGCACGAGCTGTACGAGAAGTATGGCTACTATCACAACAAGACGATTTCGCTGAGCTATCCGGGTGCTGAGGGTGCTGCAAAGATGGCGGGCATCATGGCCGGTCTGCGCGAGAATCCGCCTGCGGAGCTCGCAGGGTCCAAGATCGAGGCTGTTGTGGACTACAACACCTGCGTGAACGGCCTGCCCAAGGCAAACGTCATCGAGTTCGATCTCGAGGGCGGCAACAAGGGCATTGTCCGTCCGTCTGGTACCGAGCCTAAGATCAAGCTGTACATCTTCGCTAAGGGCGCGGATGCCGCCGAGGCTGATGCCGCACTTGACGCGATTGAGGAGTCTGGTCGCAAGTTGTTGGCCTAAGGCTTTGAAAGCCTATTTCTACAGTTAGACGGAGGAGGGGATCTCGGAAACGAGGTCCCCTCTTTATTACCGGCAAACACAGCTGAGAATCACAAAATGTGTAGGAAATGTGTACGCCCAGATTCCCGCCCACGGGGCCCCTCCGGTCTGG
>CAJKEF010000362.1 GCA_905198825.1 uncultured Collinsella sp.
GCGCCCATAGAAGGTGCTGTAGATGTTGAGCGCCAACATCTCGGACATTTTCGAGGGCTCGCCCGCTGTAAGCGAGAGGTTCTGGTCGAAGAGCTTGAAGCCGTTGGTCACGGTAAGGAACAAGCAGATTGTGATGGAGGGCATCATCATCGGGATCGTGACCTTGAACAGGCGCTTGAACCCGCTCGCCCCGTCGATCTCGGCGGCCTCCAAGACGTCACCGGGGATTGCCTGAAGGCCGGCGATGTAGATGATCATCATGTAACCGATCTGCTGCCACGCGACGAGGATCAAAAGGCCGGCGAAGCCGTACCACTCGTTAAGGCTGATTGACTGCGAGTAGTTGACCAGGATGCCGTTGAAGATGAGCTGCCAGATATAGCCCAAAACGATGCCGCCGATAAGGTTGGGCATAAAGAAGACCGTGCGAAAGATGTTGGTCCCGCGCAGCTTCTGGGTGAGCGCCATCGCCAAGGCGAAGGACGCGACGTTGATGACCACGACCGAAGCCACAGTAAACAGCGCCGTGTACCAAAACGCGTGCTGAAAGACCGTGTCGTTCAGGGCGTCGATGTAGTTCTGCAGCCCCGTAAAGGTTGCGTCGGTGACCGTGGTGAAGTTGCAGAACGAAAGCCCGATGCCCAGGATGAACGGGATCACGAAACCGATGATAAAAGCAAATAGCGTCGGCAACACAAAGATCGGCATATATCGTTTAATGGCTTTTTCCATAGAGCCGACCTCCTTTGCAGTTGAATCGATCCTGTAATTCACCCCCTTAATAAAGGAAAGCGGCAGGCGGGTTGTCCGCCCGCCGCTTTCGAAGGGGGGGAAGAGGCTTGGACGAGCTTCTAAGAAGGAAAGGCGGTGTGGCTACCGGCACGAATCCTTGCCTGGACGGAGTCGATTACTCGGACTTGGCCTTCGCCGCGGCGGCCTCGGTAGCCCAGCCGTCGACGAATGCAGTCTTGAGGGCATCCCAGTTCGCGTCGCTCTGGTCGGCGGCGTAGGTGGTGAGGGCAGAGCCAACGCCGTCCTTCCACTGCTCGGAGGGCATCGTGGAGAAGCACCAGTCAACGGGGACCTTGTCGCTCTTAGCGTACTCGTCGGCGATCTCGTTGAGCTTGTTGCCGGTGTCCATCGCGGTCTCGAAGGGAATCACGAAGCCCATACCGTCGGCGCCGGAGGGCATACTGCCTTCGGAGCCGCACATGGCCTTGGTGCCGGTGTCGGAGGTGACGCACCAGTTGATGAATTCGAGCGTGGCGTTGATATCGTCCTCGGAGGCGTTCTTGTTCACGCACCAGTAGTTCTCGGAGCCGGCGCACAGGCCCTGGTTCTCCTCGCCCTTGGCTCCGATGTAAATCGGGAGCATGCCGAGCTTGTCGCTGTCCAGGTCAACGAGGTTCGCGTAGTCCCAGGTGCCGTTCTGATAGAAGACCGCCTGCTCAGTGACGAACTCGGCGTCCGCGTCGTCGGCAGTCTTCGTGGAGATGAGGCCAGGCTCGCAGGTGGCGTTGTTGATGTAGAGGTCCCAGATGTTGCGGTACTGGGGCAGGTAGGTGCCCTTGATAGCGTCGGTGCTGGTGATGCCCTCGTCCTTGTACTCGTAGTAGATGGGGAGGTTGGCGAGGTGGGTTTTGAAGCGCCAGTCATCGGAGGAGTCCATGCCGGCGGAGGTGAAGGCGGCAAATCCCAGCTCGTCCTTGCGCTTGGTGATGTCCTCGACGACCTTCTTCAGGCTGTCGAAGTCGCTAATCTCGCTGGCATCGTGGCCGGCTTTCTTGAGCAGATCCTTGTTGTAGATGAGGCCGTAGGTCTCGACGACGTAGGCGACGGCCTTGATCTTGCCGTCGTCGCCCTTGAGCTCGAAGGCGTCGTTGGTGAGGCCCTTCAAGATCTCGGCTCCGTCGAGGTCGTAGCAGTAGTCTTTCCAGGAGGCAAGGCCGACGGGGCCGTTGACCTGGAAGAGCGTGGGGGCCTGGCTCTTGGCCATCTCGGCCTTGAGGCTGGTCTCGTACTGGCCGGAGGCGGCGGTCTTGACCGTCACGGGCACGCCGGTCTC
>CAJKEF010000363.1 GCA_905198825.1 uncultured Collinsella sp.
CGTCGACGATCTCCATGCCGCGATCGACCGCCTTGCACATGTCATAGATCGTTAGACACGCGGCACTCGCGCCGGTCAGAGCCTCCATCTCGATACCCGTCTTGCCCGTCACGCCGGCCGTGACCAGCACGTGAAAGCCAACCTGCCCGTCCGCGCGCGCCGGCGCCCAGCCCTCGGGCACGTCCTCGGCCGGCGTCCCCGCCGCAGCGATGGGCGCAATGTCGCACTTGCTCTTGGTAATGAGCAACGGATGGCACATGGGGATGATGTCGCTCGTGCGTTTGATGGCCATGATGCCCGCCACGCGCGCGCAGGCAAGCACGTCGCCCTTTTTGGCGCGGTCCTGCAGCACCATGGTCTGCGTCTCGGGATGCATGAGGATGGTGCCCTCGGCGATGGCGATGCGATGGGTCTCGGCCTTGTCGGACACGTCGACCATGCGCACCTCGCCCTTGGCGTCCACGTGCGTCAGCTCGTCGCGACGGGCGTCACGGGCGGGCTCGGTGGCGGCGCTGGCAGACGGCTGCGCGGACGCATCGGCGTTGCCAGCATTCGCCGCAGCCGTGACTTTGTGGGCAGACATCGCGGCCCTACGAGCGGCCTTGGTGGCGTCGGCGTACCTGCTCTTGGCCATATGATCATCCTCCGATTTGGGACATAAATCGTTGCGTGCCCTCAATTATCGCGTGTTCCTGCGGTTTGTGGGCCACGGCATCGCGCCAAATAGAAAGTACCTGCATATCATCACCACGGCGCAGGGCGTCGCGCACCGAATACTCGGCATCGCTGAACAGGCACGGACGCACGTTGCCATCGGCCGTCAAGCGCAGGCGGTTGCAATTCGCACAAAAATGGTTGGACATGGCGCTAATAAAGCCGACCGTTCCCGCCGCGCCCGGAAAGTGCCAGTAGCGCGCAGGGCCCGCGCCGGCAGGAGCGTCGTTGATGTCGAGCGGCTCGAGCTCGCCCAGGCCCGCCGCGGCGGCCCCGGCATTGATGCGTGCCCGCAGCTCGTCGCTCGGCACGGTATCGCTCGCGTCCCACAGTTCGGGATTGAGCGCGGGCGCATGCGGGTCCACAGCGCAATGCGAACTCGTGCGCTCGTCGCCAATGGGCATGTATTCGATAAAGCGCAGGTGGATGGGGCGGTCGACGGTCAGCCGTGCAAGGGCCGCCACATCCTGGTTGAGCCGGCGCACAACAACGCAGTTGACCTTAACGGGCTCAAAGCCCCAAGCCAGCGCCGCGTCGATGCCAGCCATGGTCTGCTCGAGCCGACCCAGGCGCGTGATCTTTCCAAAGAGCGTAGGGTCGAGTGTGTCGAGCGAGATGTTGACGCGGTTAAGCCCGGCATCTTTGAGCTGCGGCGCCAGCTTGGGTAGCAGGGCGCCATTGGTGGTGAGCGAGATGTCCTCGATCTGCGGAATCGCGCGGATGTCACGAATGAGCGGGATGATACGGCGGCTGACCAGCGGCTCGCCACCCGTCAGACGCACGCGGCGAATGCCTTCCCCCGCTACCAAGCGCACAAAGCGGGCGATTTCCTCGGCGCTGAGCAGCTCGTCGTGTGCGCGGGGCGCCACGCCATCGACCGGCATGCAGTAAATGCAGCGGAAATTGCACTTGTCGGTAACGGCAATGCGCAGGTAGTTGATATCGCGGCCAAAGCCGTCATGTTGCACGTGCCCGTCCACGCAGCCCTCCCCTCACGCGGCGTTTTATTCTTCGGAAAACATAATACCCCACGCGAGAATCATGCCGACACCCGTACGACAGGACAGGTCACTTCGAGCAAACCAGACTTTCCAAGCCCATCCTCAGCACAGACCATCACAACATTCGATGCTTTTCTCGTTTTCGGCAAAAAACGTCGAATGTTGTGATGGTTTGCCTGCCCACAGCACCCCGAAGAAGGACCAAAGCGTCCCTAAAGGCCGCCGTCCCAGTGCCGAATCACGAATTCTCGCAGGTCGTTCTGCCGTTTCTGGAATGCCTCGCTCCGGTCGCACTTAAGGCCCATAGCGAGTGCAATGGCGTTCATCGCCCGGTGCAA
>CAJKEF010000364.1 GCA_905198825.1 uncultured Collinsella sp.
GGGCGAATTCTCTACTGCGATTTCCACCAGAAACCACAACCCCAACGAAGCAGGTGGTCACATCTACATTAGTGACTCCGTTGTCAAGGCTATAGCCCGCTATGCCGAGATCGGTGGCGACGGTCCCGACTGCTACAGTGCAGACCTGGATGGCGAGATCACCCCTGAGCGCAGGGGCGTGAACATCGGCATCTTTGCTCAGACCAGCGAGGGCATTATGCCCGCAACCATCTCCATCGTCCGCAGCAAGGTCACGGCCGAGGGAGACACGGCAGCGATCTTCGCCCTTGCCATGAGCGCGGACGGCAAGGCGATCGGCACCATCGAAATCGAAGGCGCCAGCATCCTGACGCCTGAAGGCGGCAAGGTCATTGACTATCGCCACAAAGAAGAGCTCAGTGACGGCACCGTCTACGAGGCAGGCCAAGCCGTTGGCACGGGCGACGCCGTGATTGATTCCCCCTACGACGATGCTGTCGCTAAGAGAGCCGTCATCGCACCGTCCGAGGAGACCAAGCCCGAGGAGAAGCCCGGCGAGACCAAGCCAGAGGGTTCCAAGCCTGAGGGCACAAAGACGACCAAGACCGTTGCAGTTGCAGCCACGGGAGCCAAGACCACCGGCAAGCTCGCGGCAACCGGCGATGCCTCGAGCGCAGCCATCGTGGCAGCCGCCCTTGCGGGAACAGCCGCCATCGCCGCAGGCGCCGTGGTGAGCCGCAAGCGCTCGTAAACACCTTTTCGCACGGGACGGGTGGATCGCGGCCCTTGCCTTCCTCGTCTACTTCTTCGTAGCGTAAGGGCAAGGCTGCAAAAGCTGAACAATAAAGCGCGGAGTCGCCATGCGGCCCCGCGCTTTTCTTTTAGCGCCGGTCCCTGCGCCGGCGTGCGGCCTATTTCTCCCCCATTTTGGCCATTTTGCCCTCCAAACGGCACTACCGCCGGCAACATCCAGCAGATACGCTGAATCTAGTCGTATAGGCCCTATGAGAACGGGAGCAACCATGGCAGCCTTGTTCACGACCCCCAAACGCAATGACACTACCGCCGGAACCCATGTTGCCGAACCCGACGTTCGCCGTCGCATAGGACTCGCGCACGGCAGCTGGCGCCGCGTGACGCGCCGCATCGTCGCGGGCGCCGTGTGCGCGCTCACGGTGAGCTCGCTGCTCATGCCGAGCGTCTCGCTCGCAGCGGAATGGGTCAAGGTCGGCGGCAACAAGTACAACACCGCGGCGAGCGACGAGGCCGGTACCTGGTCGTGGGACGGCGCCGACGACTTGAAGCTCAACAACTATAACGGCGGCGAGATCCAGGCCGCAGGCAAGCTCAACGTGAATTACTCGGGAACCAACATCGTCACTGCCGAATGGATCGAAAGCATCAACGTTTCTCATGGCACTAACGAGAATGCCGAGCTCAATATCCAAGGCGACGAGGGCGGCACGCTCAGCGTGACATCTACTGAGGACGCTATCCTCTCCACGGGAAATATCAACATCGACGGAGCCGGATCCGTCAACGCCACGAGCACTGGGTTTGATGCCATCAATGCCGGAGGTGATCTCGCTATCAAAGGTTCGGGCAACGTCAACGCCACGGGTGCATCGGATGGCATCAGGGCAAACGGCAATATCACGATTGACGACAGCGGAGCCGTCACCGCCAGGGCTACCAAGGACAAGGGTATTGGAGCCGACAAGAACCTCACCATCAAGGGTGGCGGGACGGTCGAGGCAAGCTCAGCCGATGGTGAGGCCCTTTGGAGCGGCGGCAATATCAACATCTCGGACGGCAGCCAGGTCAAGGCAAGCTCCGAGAAAGACGCTGCCGTCGAGGCCAAGGGCAGCCTCGCAGCCACAAACGCCTCCCTCAACGTAAACGGTGTTGAATATGGCGTCTATGCCCACAAGGGCATCACCCTCGATCATGCAAACGTGACGGTCCGTGCAAGTAAAGGCAGATACGGTGGCGCCAACGCCCTCTTCACCTACCAGGACGACATCGTCGTCAAGAACGGCTCCACCGTGGACGCGTTTGCGGAAGGCGAGG
>CAJKEF010000365.1 GCA_905198825.1 uncultured Collinsella sp.
CCCGCAGGGGCAGGGATTGCTCGCGGCCAGCAGCTGAAAGCGCGACGGGAAGGTAAAGGTCCCGTCGACGCGTACGATCCTCACGTAGCCGCGCTCGATGGGCTGACGCAGCGTCTGTAGCACGCCAGTGGGAAACTCTGCTAGCTCGTCCAAAAAGAGCACGCCGCCATGAGCCAGGCTGATCTCTCCCGGGTGCACCGGGCGCCCGCCGCCGATAAGGCCCGCGGTCGAAATGCTGTGATGCGGGCTGCGGAAGGGGCGATGCCCCGCAAGCAGTCCATCGATGTTCTCGCCCAAGACCGAATGGATGCACAGCGCCTCCTGCTGGTCTTCAACGGAAAGCTCAGGCAGGATGCCGGTCATACGGCGCGCAAGCATCGTCTTGCCCGATCCCGGGGACCCGATCATAAGCAAACCGAGCTCGCCCGCCGCCGCCAGCGCCATGCCACGTTTAGCGACTTCCTGCCCCAGCACGTCGGCATAATCGAGCTCGGGCTCAAAGGTGGCCTCGAGCACTTCAGAATCCAGATAGTGCCGAGCTGCCTCGCCCATACCACGGGCAAGCTGTGACAGATGATCGATAAAACCGCAGTCGACCCCCGCAAGCGGAACATGCTGGTCGGACCTACCGGCGATAAAAGACAACCCCATGTCGCGAGCCAGCAGCTGAAACGCCACTTCGCCCTTGACGGGAAGCACCGTACCGTCCAGACCAAGCTCACCTGCGATAAGGCAGCGATCGAGGTTGTCACGGGGAATCTGCCCATCGGCCGCCAGAACCGCGATGGCAATCGGCAGGTCAAAACCGCTGCCAGTTTTACGGATATCGCCAGGTGCAAGATTGACCGTAATGCCCGAGCGTGGGATCTCGAACCCGGCGGAGCGCATCGCACAGCGAATGCGACCACGCGACTCCATCACCTCCATACTCGGGATGCCGAGCATCTGAATGCCCGGAACGCCGCCGGCAAGCGAGACCTCGACCGTGACGTGAATCGCCTCGACGCCGCGGATGCAGGCCGCGTGAACGGCAAACGTCTCGAACGCCATCACGACACCTGCCAATCGAACGCGTTGTACTGATGCTCGATCTCGGCGATATGCCCGCCGCGAATGGTGACGCCCACGGCATCGAAGCGAATCGACCTGAGCGGATAGTGCTCCATGAGATAGCAACTTGCGATACGGCGATACCGACGCTGCTTTTGGGCGTCCACGGCCTCCTCGGGAAAGACCCGCGTGGTGCAATCCAGGGCGACGCGTCTGGTCTTGACCTCGGCCATCACCACGACATCGTCGAGCTCATCGAGCAGCACCAGATCGGCCTCGCCCTCGGTGCAACGATAACCCTGTTCCAGCAAGGTGTAGCCGCGCTCGTTAAAGTAGTCGATGGTGATCAGCTCGCCCAGCATACCCAGCTCGCGGGGACTGAGCCCCTTGATAAACTCGGGCGTCATCGCCCCGCAGTCGAGCTCACCGTTTTCCCAACGCTCCTTGAGCTGCTGTGTCTTGCTCTTTTTGCTTGCGGCACTCATGGGGTCTCCTTTCCCGCACACTGCATTGCCCCGATGATGAGGGCACCTTTCATGCGGGTAAGTACCGGAAGCAAACCAAAAGCTGACCAAATGCCGACAAAAAACGGGCCGTACGCAGCAATGTTGTTGCATACGGCCCGCTATCAGCAGGTTTATAAAACCCCAGGGGTCCCAGTCTCCACAATTGACCTAGAAAAGGCGCTCAGTCTGCAGAAAGTTTCCGCAAAAGCTCACACGGTGCAGAGAACAAAGTCCATGTTTGCGAATAGCCTCGATGTGCTCGGGGCTCGCATAGCCCTTCGACTCGGCCAAATGGTACTCGGGATACTCGGCATCGTACTCGACCATCATCTCGTCACGCGTGACCTTTGCCATGATAGATGCCGCGGCGATACAGGCGATCTTGGCATCGCCCTTGACCACGTCGCGCTCATGGGGCACGGCACCCAGGGGGTTGCCGTCCATAAGCACGCAATCGGGCTCAAGCCCCGTATCGGCCACCGCACCCGCGACA
>CAJKEF010000366.1 GCA_905198825.1 uncultured Collinsella sp.
TCCTTCTGTATTGGAGCCGGGTATGCGCGTCGCCTTGACGCCGCCGGCGCTCAAGCGCGACCGCTTTTGCACGGTCGTGTCCGTCACCGATACGGGCGATGGCGATCTGGTCTCGTTTGAGGGCATTGACGACTTGACGGCCGCCGAGGGCATCACCGGATGCTACGTGCTGGCAAATCGTGACGACTTTGAGCTCGATTCGCTCGACGCTGCCTATACCGACCTGATGGGTCGCGAGGTGGTCGACGAGCGCTTCGGTTCGCTCGGCACGATCGTCGAGATCATGTCGACGCCCGCGAACGATGTTTGGGTTGTCGAGGGCGATCGGTACGGCGAGGTACTGATTCCCGTGATCGAGCAGGTTGTGCTCGATCTTCCCGACACAGGAACAATTTCCGTCCACGTTATGGACGGCCTGATCGATATGGACAAGTAGGGAGGACAACATGCTGATTGAGACCCTTTCGGTCTTTCCCGAGATGTTTGAGCCCGTCATGTCCACGTCGATTTTGGGCCGCGCCCGCAAGGCCGGCCTTTTTGATTTTAAGGCGTATAACCTGCGCGACTGGACGCACGACCGCCATCGCACCGTCGATGACGAGCCGTACGGCGGCGGGCAGGGCATGCTCATGAAGGTCGAGCCTATCGCAGAGGCCATCGAGGCTATTAGCTCCGAGGGTCCCAAGCCCACTGTGGTGTTCTTTACCCCCTGTGGCGAGCCTTTTACGCAGCATGTGGCCGAGCGCCTGCTCAAAAGTGAGCGCCTACTGTTTGTGTGCAGCCGTTACGAAGGCGTCGACGAGCGCGCGTATGCGTATGCCGACGAGCGTCTGTCGATCGGCGACTATGTGCTTACGGGCGGCGAGCTTCCCGCCATGGTCGTTGCCGATGCCGTCGTACGCCTGATTCCCGGCGCCCTGGGTGACGAGATGAGCAACGTGGACGAGTCGTTCTCGACCGCCGAGGACGGAGGCCTGCTCGAGTACGCGCAGTACACCCGTCCCGCCGAGTTCAACGGCGAGGGCGTGCCGCCGGTGCTCGTGAGTGGCGATCACGCAAAAGTTGACGCTTGGCGCCGCAGAAACGCCATCGAGCGCACCTGCCGCTGGCGTCCCGACCTGATCGAGACTGCGCGGCTCACGCCCGAGGAGCGCGCTTACGAGCAGGAGATTCTTGACGCTTCGTATTCGCAGGGTGAGGAGTGAGTATGGTTCCTACGCAACATTCCGCGTTGAGGGGCGCTTTTGAGTGGATCGCGGTCATCGCGATCGCGCTTGTGGCCACCTTCCTGATCCGCACCTTTGTGGTCGAGCCCTTTGTGGTGCCCACCGGCTCTATGGAGGACACAATCGAGATTGGCGACCAGATCCTGGCGCAAAAGGTGAGCCTTGAGCTCGGCCAGCCCGTCAGCCAAGGCGATATTGTGGTGTTCCACAACCCCGATGGCACCTCCGAGCATGATGTTCTCGTCAAGCGTGTTATTGCCACGGCCGGCCAGACGGTCGACCTGCAGGATGGCAAGGTGGTCGTTGACGGCCAAGCGCTCGACGAGGACTATACGACGGGCATGAGCTGGCCACTTTCGGTCCAAGCGCCCGGCGCTCAGGTAAGCTATCCCTACACCGTTCCCGACGGGTGCGTGTGGGTGATGGGCGACAACCGCGAAAACTCTGCCGACTCACGCTACTTTGGTCCCGTCGATCGCTCTGATTTGATCGCTGTGGCGCTTGTGCGCTACTGGCCGCTCAACCGCATCGGCACTATCGACTAAAAACCGCTATAGTACAGTACCTAACCGTGTAATCGTTTCGACGAGGGGATATTAGAGGCATGAACGCTTCATCGCTTTCCTTCCAAGACATCATCCTGCGTCTCCAGCAGTACTGGGGCGAGCAGGGCTGCGTCATTATGCAGCCCTATGACTCCGAGGTCGGTGCCGGTACCTTCCATACCGCGACCACGCTGCGCTCGCTCGGTCCCGCCGAGTGGCGCACCTGCTACGCTCAGCCTTGCCGCCGTCCCGCCGACGGCCGCTACGGCG
>CAJKEF010000367.1 GCA_905198825.1 uncultured Collinsella sp.
CGCTCGCCGCCACAAGCAGCACGAGCGCGCCGATCATGATGAGGGCGACATTGCCCGAGGTCACAAGTGCCAGCGAGATGCCCGACGTAGTGAACGCGCACACGTTGTTGGCGGCGCGGCCCATGCCAGCCCACAGTGCGGGCGTGTGCATGCGCGGCGCCAGCTGCGTAAACGTGGCGGTAAAGAACGTGACAAAAAAGCCCGAGCTCAGATAAAAGACGATGAGGCCCAAGTTGGGATCGGCTCCGGCTTCCACGGCTAAGATCGAGATGGTGGAAAGTACCGTGACGCCGAGCATGATGAGGCCCATGTAGCGACGCTCGGCAAGATCAAAGACGATACCGGCGACGAGACCGCTCGCCGCCAAAAAGAGGCGCGGCCAGGTCTGTACGGCGATGGTGCCGTGGGCGTTGGAGAACGTGACGACGTTATCGAGCGTCGAGAACAGGCAGGCGAGAATCATGACGAGCGCGATACTCCAGTACGCCTGCTTGGCGAGAGCGTGCGAGGGCTCGGCAAAGGGATTGATGATGGGGCTGGGGCCCTCGTCTGCCTCTTGGGTGGTGGCGCTGAGGGCGGAGATAATGATCGTCGCTGTGCCAAGGACGATGAGCTCTGCGATACCGCCGCAATCGAGCAGGTTGATGGCGAACTGCATCAGGATGCCCGCGGCATAGGCCGCCCCCGCACCGGTGGCGAGCTTGGGGTCATCCTGGAATGCCAACGAAAAGGCGTGGTGAGCGGCGGCACCCAGCAGGCCGAGTCCAAAGAAGGCCACGCAGCCCAGAATCTCGAGGGCAAGCGGACCCGTGGGGGACTGGATCTGGGTCAATCCCAGGATGGCGATGGGAACAGCGGTGTTGGCGGCTGCCAGTGAGTGGCCTTTGCGCTGTGCGAGCCCGAACAGCGGCGCGTATCCGATAAAGCCGATCACGCTGGCGCCCAGAATAAAGCCCTGTGCGATCACAACGCGTTCGGCACCGGCGAGCAGCCCGACATTGATGTCGAAGCGAAATTCGGCGGCAAGGAAGACAAAGGTAAAGAGCGCGAGGGCTAGAAGCGCGTTGATTTTAGGCTTGCTCAGGTTCAAGAACGGTCCTTTGGGTGGACGGAATAATCGTGCCCTCGATTGTAGCGTTCCCGGGACGAGTGTGGCGATGGCGAAATCATATTGAATTAAACCGCAGGTAGAGGCCTAGGTTCACATCTACGAACCTAGGCATACGGAGTCATTTGGCACATCTTGGTGGTACAGAACCACCACAAAGGGGACAGGCACCTTTGTGGTGGTATATCCCTACGACCAAGGAGGCCGTTATGAACGCAAGTCACTTTGACAAGCAAGCTCAACGTGAGTCCACCTGCTCGCTGGTTCACGGTACCTGGCGTTGTGTGGGTGCCAAAATAGCTTGCGCCGGCGCGTGTGCGCTTATGATCGGTCAGTTGCTGCTGCCGAGCGTGGCGCTGGCGACGGAATGCGCCGATCCCGCCGTTGGGACGGATGAGGTTGCCGCGGCTCCGGTGACGCCGACGGTTGCGGAGGATACGGCGGCTCCGGCGCCGGTACCGGTGGCTCCGGCTGCGCCGATGACTGACGCGGCTCCGGCGGCACCGTCCACGGCAGAAGCTCAGCAAGATCAGCAGGACGCACCGGCGGCAACGGTGAACGATACGGTTGCTGTCAACCAAGATGGCTCTCTTGGTGGCACCGACAGCTCGTCGGCAAACAACGCCATCATGCCCTGCGGTGTGACCGATGTTGTTGGCGGCAGCGACGTTAGGGTCAACACGACCGTGGTCCCCCACTATACGGACTGCGCGCTTCCGAGCAAGGTCACACTCAAAAAGGGCCAGCCGTATACCCACGATTTTCTCGATGTAGAGGGTGGCATTCCAGAAACGCTTGCGAGCGAAGTCGTCGAGGTTAAGTACTACAGGGCCGATGCCGCTTCGGGCATTCTGGCCGAAGTTCAGGATGCGTCCATGTCCGACGTGACGGCTCGCTTCGAACCCGTTGGCAATCACATGAGGCTGACGCTG
>CAJKEF010000368.1 GCA_905198825.1 uncultured Collinsella sp.
TCCCCGCAAACACTCTAGTATGCTAAAGTACCCAGAAGACCGGCGGAGCTATGCCGGTCTTCTGTTCTATATGAAACACAGCATGAGGAGGCTCACCAGATGACGGCCACACCGTGGGGATTCCGGGACATATTGCCCGAGGAGGCTCAGGCGCGCGAGGAGATTGCGCTGACGGTGAAGGGCTGCTTTAGGGAGCATCATTACCTGCCGGTCGAGACGCCGCTGCTCGAGGACAAGGGTTCGCTCGAGGAAGGCGGCCGCATCGCGGACACGCCGTTTAAGCTCTTTGATGACGACGGTCGCCTGCTGGTGGTCCGTCCCGACAACACGCTGCCGATCGTTCGCCTGGTTTCGACTCGCATGCGCGCGGCCGATCTGCCGCTGCGCCTGCGCTATGAGGCGCCGGTGGTCCGCGAGTGTCAGCGCAATGCCGGTGGCTCGCGTCAGTTTACGCAGCTGGGTTTTGAGCTCATCGGCGCGGGCGATACCGCGGGCGATGTCGAGATTGTCTCGCTCGTGGCCGAGGCCGTGCGTAAGCTTGCGCTGCCCGATGCGCGCATTATCGCAGGTAGCGTGCGTCCTTTTAAGGAATTGCTCGCGGCGTGCGAGGATCGCGAGCTGGCTGCCGAGGCCCTGTGCTGCGTGCACGCCAATGACTTCGTGGGCCTCGATTCTCGCGTGGCGGCAAGCGCCGAGCCCGAGGCCGTCAAGGCCGCCATTAGCGAGCTGCCGCGCTTGCACGGCGGCGCCGAGGTACTCGACCGCGTCGACGCGCTGCTGGCGGCGGCGGGCATTGTCGCGCCGCTCACGCGCGAGCTGCGCGCCCTGGTCGAGGGCCTGGCTCCCGAGGACGCCCAGATGCTGTCGTTCGACTTCTCCATCATGAACTCTTTCGATTACTACACGGGCCTGGTCTTTAAGGCCTATGCCGGCGGCCTGCCCGATCCGGTGGGCTCGGGCGGTCGCTACGACTCCATCTTTACCGGCGCATTTGGCGACGGTATCGAGGTGCCGGCGGCGGGCTTCGCCTTTTCGCTCGAGCGCCTGGAGGCCGCGCGCACCTCGGCCGAGGATGCCGCTTCCGACGGCGATCACGCCGCGGGCCGTGGCGCCGAGGGCCCGCTGCGCATCGCCGTGCCCAAGGGCTCGCTTAAGGCCGACACACTCGACGTGCTCGAGGCCGCGGGCCTGGATGTCTCTGAGCTGCGCGACCCCGGCCGTCATCTAATCGTGCGCGGTCGCGACACGCGTGCCGGCGAGGGCGTGGTCGGAGATATCGAGTTTGTCATCGTGCGCCCCAGCGACGCGCCCGCCTTTGTGGGCTGCGGCGGCGCCGACTGCGGCATCTGCGGCTGGGACTCGCTCATCGAGGCCGACCTCAACCTGCTGCAGCTGGTCGACCTGGGCTACGGCCTGTGCACCTTTATCGAGGCGGAGCCCGCATGGCGCGCCGGCCAGGCCGAGCGCAACTATGCCCGTCGCGGGTCGCTTCGCGTGGCCACCAAGTACCCGCGCATCGCGAGTGCCTGGTATGCCGAGCGCGGCGTGAACGCCGATATCGTTTCGCTGCACGGTAATATCGAGTTGGGACCCATCGTCGGCATGACCGACCGCATCGTGGACATTACCGCCACGGGTGCCACCCTGCGCGACAACGACCTGGTCATCACCGGTCGCATCATGGACTGCACGGCCCGCTTCTTTGTCAACCCGGGCGCCGCGCGCCTGGATCCGCGCGTACGCAATCTGGCAGATCGCCTGGCAGCGGCCGTTAAGGACAAGCATTTTGAGCCCGTCGCGGGCTCGGCACAATAGCGCGAGTACGCACGGGCGTCCCAACGTACGGGCTGCGGGCCGATTGGCGCCGCCGTCCGGCCTCTCGTTTTTCGAACACAACCTCGACCGATAGGGGATACCGATATGAAGACTATCAAGCTTGCTCCCGGTGAGCGCCTCGTTACCAACCAGCTCAACCGCAAGGGCGTGTTGCCACAAAACATCGTCGACGCCGCCCGCGATATCGTGGCCAACGT
>CAJKEF010000369.1 GCA_905198825.1 uncultured Collinsella sp.
GTGAACTTTAGTTGCGAATTCGTAGCTTCTAAGCGTTTTTGCCGATCGCCCAGATGCCTCACCAACATAATTTGAGTTATTCGGCCTTATCCTATATGAATGGTACGATCGCAACGTTCTATTCGAATTGATTCAGGTAGATAAATGGGGCCTGGATGCGAAATTAAGGCGACTACAGCGCTCGATTGCGGTTCAAGGGGCCTTGACTAGTGGTTCAGCTGGCCGAACAACTCGAAAAATGTAGGTGGGCAACCTGTCGACTGTGTGAAGCACGAGTATTTGCTCGTTTTGATGAAAACTAGGGTGCAGCCATAAGGCTGCGCCCTAGTTTACTGCGTGTCGGTGCGCCCAGACGGATTGTGCTGTGCCTGGCGGGCGCTCCCGCAGGTGGATCAGTTATTTCGCAAACAGGTTCTTGAGGTTGAACTCGGCCTGGACGGTACGGAGCATGAGGTCGGTGTCGTCGAGGCCCAGGTGCTGCTCGTTGGCGTCGGCGGCGAGGGTGCCGCGACGGCGTGCCCAGTTCTCGAGCGCGGCGGGCGCGGACTCGCGGGGGAGCGAGCGCACGTCGGCGTCCAGGCTGCGGCAGATCTGGCGCGAGTCGATGACGATGATCTTGCCTGCGCGGCGTGCCTCGGCGTAACCGTCCAGGTGGATCTTGAACCAACTGTCCTCAAAGGCGGCGTTGTGCGCCATGTACGGGTACTTCTTCATGAGCTTGAGCAGCTGCTTTTGCAGCTCTTTGTTCTCGCGGAAGGGCGTTTTGCCGTCGATGTCGTCCCAGGTGATGTGGTGGATATTCGACAACGGCACATCCTCGCCGCGGTAGATATCGGGCAGGCCGCAGTAGTGTGCCTCGGCGTCGTGCGGGACGGCGTCGCTGGTGAGCTCCATGATCTCCCAGCCGACGTTGATGATATAACCGCGCTCGGGTGCACGGCCGGTGGTCTCGATGTCGATACCGAGCACGGTGCCCTGGATGGGCTTGCGGGCGTAGGCCACGCCGAGCGCGTCGCGGTCGCCGCGGATTTCGCGCATAACGGACGCGGCGGTGCGCTTTTGCATCTTGCCGATGGCGGCGCAGGTGTCGGCGTCGGACAGGCCGCGCGAAAGCGTCGCGGGCGTCACGTTGCGCAGGCGCGCCTCGCCAATCTGGTCGCACAGGTCGCGGTTGCGGTCGGCCAGGTCGCGCACGGTTGCAAAGTCGAAGCCGGGGTCGCCCTCGGCGGTAAAGTACTCGGTCTCGAGCACCTTGAGGGCCTCTTCGCCCTTCTGGCGCTCGGACTCCATGGCGCCGTGATCGCCATAGATAAACATGGGGATAAACGGCTGGCGCTCGTATTCGAGTGCTTGCGATACGTTCATATGCTGCTCCTTGGACGGACCGCGTCGCGCGGCTCGGGGTTACTGAGTTGTGGCGAGATGATAGTTTACCATGGGCAACTATTGGCATCGCGCCTAGGACAATTACAATACCCTAGTTGACCGCTAGGACTTTTACAATGCTGCCGAAAGACACGAAAGGTTCCATCCGTCATGGATTTACTGATTGATATTCTGCTCGACGCTGGCAAGGACACGCTGTCGCTGGTGCCGTTTTTGTTGGTGACGTATTTGGCTCTTGAGACCCTTGAGCACGTTGCAGGCGACCGCGTTAACGGCGCCATCAAGCGTGCCGGTGCCGCTGGTCCCGTGGTTGGCTCGTTGTTGGGCATGGTGCCGCAGTGCGGATTTTCGGCCATGGCAGCAACGCTGTACGCCGGCCGTGTCGTGACGCTGGGCACGCTGGTTACCGTGTTCCTCTCGACCTCCGACGAGATGTTGCCGCTGTTGCTCGCCGAGCAAGTTCCCGTGCAGACCATGGCGATGCTCCTGGCTTCGAAGGCGCTGATCGCTCTGGTCACGGGCTTTATCGTGGATGCTGCCATTAGTGGCCTGCGTCGCAACGCCCGCGCGCATGCGGCGATTCGCCGTACCGTGCTGGGGACCGCTGCCAATCCGGCTCATGTGAATTGCGCGCACGACGACCA
>CAJKEF010000370.1 GCA_905198825.1 uncultured Collinsella sp.
ACGGGGTGCTCCCCTATTGCACGGGACAATGCTTCGCTCGCGTGCTCAGAGACAAAGTACAGCCAGCCGCAGATTGTTCCGATCAACGACAGAGGGACGAGCCAGGTAAGCTCCAAGTTGCCCACCACGGCAGCCTCGAACCTGGGCATGCCCATGCCGCCGCCCATGAGCTGGCCGAGCAGCAGGTAGGTGCCCAGGCCGCCAGCAATCGCGATGCCGTAAACCACGGTCTTTTGCGCCTTGGGCAGCTTGATGGTGATCTCGCCGGACGCGGACTCATCGTCGGCGTCTTCGCCCTGGCCGTCAGTACTTCCGGCAAGCGGCGCCACAAAGCCAAACACGGGCGCGGTAAAGAGCGCCGTCAGAGCAGCCTGGGTGCCCAGCAGCGTAAGCTCCCTAAACTCGGCACCAAAGCGGCGCATGCGGTCGCCGACCCAGCTGCACAGGCCCGCGATGACGCCGGTCAGACCGGCTTCCGGTCCAATACTTCCGCCAAACAGCAACGGCAGCAGCGCCGCAATCGACAGCTTGCCCAGATTGTCGTACGGGTAGCGACCGTCTTGCTTGACCTTGGTCATGACCTGGTTGAGGTCGTCGGTCTTGACGCCCGTCATCTTTTCGTACAGGCCAATCACCAAGCCGCCCAGCAGGCAGACAAAAAACGGGTACGGCAAAAAGCCAAACGGACCGCTGGCGAGTTCGGGCGAAGAGACGCCCAGCATATGCGGGACCTCGGTCCACAAATAATCAATGCCGTGCTCCATCGCAAAAAAGAACAGCCAGACCGCGGCACCTGCGAACGCACCGGTCACGGCAACGCTAACTAAAAACAGCGCGCGGTTTGTGGGTTTGGCAAGGTTATCCATCGGGTCCTCCCGCGGTCAAAGTCGACATAGTTACGTTTTATTGTAGAGCGAGTGTGGCCCAGACAAGCCAACCGTCTGCGCCGCAAACGGCACCATTGGGAGCCATAGTGGGGCAGGCTCAAGGCTTATCCGTTGATAATCGAGGCAATCTCGCGCAAATCGTCGGCAAAGTAGATGCCGTGCTGGCGCTTCAGGCTCGAAAGCCCCTTATCAATCATGTGCCCGAGCAGCGCCTTGAGATCGTTGTAGTAACCGTCCAGGTTATACAGGATGCACGGAGCACTCAGGTGCCCCAACGACACCGCGGACATGACCTCGGCAATCTCCTCGAGTGTGCCCGTCCCACCGGGAAAGGCGATGAACGCATCGCCGAGCTCAATCATCT
The DNA here is from genome assembly GCA_905198825.1 of uncultured Collinsella sp. GTDB lineage: Bacteria > Actinomycetota > Coriobacteriia > Coriobacteriales > Coriobacteriaceae > Collinsella. Next base: position 1,252 of record CAJKEF010000370.1, read on the forward strand.
TGGCCTTGCGCTCGGCCATATCGCTCGTCACGATAAGGTCGTCGATACCGTCATGCTGAAACTCGGCCTCGATAAAAAAGCTCGGCTCAACACCCGTCACATGTCCACCTGCCTCGAGCACGCTATCGGCGAGCGCACCCATCAGGCCCGACTTGGACCCGCCGTATACCAGCGCGTGTCCGTTGGAGCCAATCCAGTTGCCCAGCTCCTGCAGCGCGGGCAGAAACGCTGGGTCGTTACCAACGCTGGCACCCAGATACACGGTGATATTCATATTCAGTCCCCCAATCGTGACGCGCGGCGCCCGTTCTAGCGTTGGCGGCGGCGATATTCGCGCACGCGACGCGACAGGTCGGCGAGCTCGTCGCGATCGAGCTCTTCCAAATGCTCCAGATCGTCCATAAAGCGTGCCATGGTGTCCTTTTGGCGCAGCTTGATAAGCGTATTGCAGTAGTTCACCGCCACGCCCGTGAGCATGGCGATATAGAAGATACTGATGACGCTTAGGATGACGGTAATGCCGCGGGCAACCGGCGTTTCTGCCGGGATATCGCCAAAGCCGATCGTCGAGACCGTCTCAAAGCTAAACCACAGGCCATCGCCAAACGTAAGGGTCGTGGGCTCGGACAGCCAGACGGCCGTCGAGCACAGCAGGTAAAAGATAAGAAACAGACCCGTGATGCGCGCAAAGCCAGCCTGTCGCAACACATCGGCAAGCGTCTTGAGCTTTTTCATCGCGACCCCTTCCACGGACAACCGATCACGTTCGC
>CAJKEF010000371.1 GCA_905198825.1 uncultured Collinsella sp.
GCGCGTGCCTGCGTTGACTTTGGGCAGCCCGGGTTTTCGTTGGCTGACGCCCCCACTCATAATGCTTGGGTCGGTGGGCTGATGTGTTGCATCTCTGAGGGCTACAAGGTTGAAATGAAGGTGGACAGGCGGCGGAGGCCTTCGTCCAGGTTTTCGTCGGAGACGCAGTAGCTGAGGCGGATGTGGCCTTCGGTTCCGAAACAGTCGCCCGGGACTAGGGCTACGTTGGCCTCTTTGATGGCTTTGATGCAGAAGTCTTCGCTTGTTAGGCCGAATTGTTTTATGCTCGGGAAAGCGTAGAAGGCACCGGCTGGTTCCACTGCGTCGAGGCCCATGGCGTTTAAGGCTGCGAGCACGCGTTCGCGGCGGGCTCGGTAGACATTGAGCATGGGGGTTGGGTCGACGGTCAGGGCTCGGGCCGCGGCGTCCATCTCAAAAGAGACGGCGCTCGATACTAAGTATTGGTGGGCCTTTGCGATCTCGGCGATGACGGGGGCTGCGGCTGCGAGCCAACCTAAGCGCCAGCCGGTCATGGCCCAGGGCTTGGAGAAGCTCTCGATGACCACCGTCTGCTCGCGTAGCTCCGGGTGGCGCTGGGCAAATCGCTCGTAGCCGTCCACGTAGACCAGGCGGTTATATACGTCGTCGCAGACCACGTAGATGCCCGCCTGCTCCGCCACGTGTGCCACGGCGTCGAGCGATGCCGCGTCGAGGATGCAACCCGTGGGATTGTTGGGCGAGCAGATGACGATGGCCTTGGTCGCCGGCGTCACGCAAGCACGAAGCGCATCCTCGTCAATCTGAAATTGCGCAGGCTCCGTATCCAAGAAGACTGCTTTGGCGTGGTTGGCCACGACGATGCTCTCGTACAGGCCAAAGGCCGGCGTGGGGATAATGACCTCGTCGCCGGGATTGAGCATAGCCATGAATGTTGCCGACAGGGCCTCGGTCGCGCCGTCGGTCAGGATGACCTCGTCGGCCGAAAACGTAAGGCCCGCATCCCCCATGTAAGCAGACAGCGCCTCACGCAGGGCGGGGCGACCGTTGTTGGGCGGATAGTGCGTGTCACCGCGGCCCAACGAAGCAGTCACCTCGGCGCTAATCACATCGGGCGTGGGAAAATCGGGCTCGCCGAGCGCGAGCGCGATGCACCCCGGGTGCTGGGCGGCGAGCGCATTGATCCGGCGGATACCGGAGGGCTTGAGCGTGGCAAGCGAGGTATTCATGGGCAGACGCATGGCGTTCCTTTCGTAAGGGTTGCACTAGGATAGCGCGGCGAGGCACCGCCAGACGGTGTAACCTAAACGGAAACCAACCGGAAAGGAGGCGGCATGGAGACGACCACACGCGGCGATGTACCAAAAACGTTGCGAACCATTGCGTATATCAGCATTCCCGATAGCGCCGATCTTGAGTTTTTGCTCTGGGATCTGCAGGATGCCATCGCCGCCTATGCTCAGCTTTCTGGCACTGCGCTCCCCCGCCCGATCGATTTGGAAGCGGATGATGCCGGTGCAGTCGATGGCATCGTGCTGGCCATTGAAGATGTGGCTGACGATGAGACGTTGACAGCCATCGAGCAGGCGCTTGAGCGCTTTGGCGGTACGGGAACGCGCGTCTATGCCGCGATTCGAGCCGCACAGGAGGGCGCTAAGCAGGCGCGCGGGACCGCCGTTCGTCTGCACGAGGCATGTGAGCGCCATGGCCAATTGTGGTGTGGCGGCGTTGTCGTCTGTGCCGGCAGCGGTATTGCGGCGCTTCGCCACTCCCCGCGTATGGGCCTCTTGCGCCGGCCATTTTCCGAAGCGATGGACAAGCTCGTAGGCGCCGTTCGCATGGGCTGCTCCATTGAGCATGCGCAGCGACTTGGCGGCGGCAATGCCGTCAACGTCAACGTCGACGGCATTGTTTGCGCCGAGCCAGCCGTGCCCGCGCCGATCTGGCGAGGCGTTCTGAAGCGTCTGGGCACCCATGCTCAGTCAAATATCTAAATTAGAGAGCGGCCCAGTCAAACTTGAGA
>CAJKEF010000372.1 GCA_905198825.1 uncultured Collinsella sp.
AGCGCTTTCGATCCGCGCCAGCCGAATCGTACACGACAGTCTGCGCCACGCCCTGTATCGTCCGGTCAGCGTCCGATGCAACCGACTCAGCGCGCGGCCCAACCCGCCGCACGTTCGGCGCAGCCCTCTTCTCGCCCCACTCAGCCCACTCAGCGTCCAGGCCAGCAGCCTGTTCGTCGTCCTGCTCAGCAGTCTGCTGCCCATACAGCCCAGCCCGCGGGCGGTTCCCGCTTTAAGCAGCAGGCTCCTGCCCAGCGCACGGAGGGACAGGCGCCGCAATCACGCTCCCACGCACATCATGCTCATGGCTCGCACGGCGTTGCTCCGGCCACGCGCTCGAGCTATAACACGCGCGCTCGCCGTGGTGCCCAAAAGAAAAGCTCGCCGGTGCCTATGATTATCGGTGCTGTGGTTGCGGCGATCGTTCTTGCTGCCATCGCCTTCTTCGCCGTACCGGCTGTCAAGGGCTTTTTTGCCGGTGAGGATGCGAAAGTCACTGCTGGCCAGCAGGTTACTATCACTATTCCCGATGGTGCCTCGGGTGACAGCATCGCTTCGATTCTCTCCGAGAACCATATCGTCGAAAATCCCAAGGACTATTACGCGGCGGTCAAAAAGCTCAACGCGGACATGTCGCTCAAGCCCGGCACCTACTCGTTCACGACGCTCATGGACGCGACCAAGGTCGTTCAGCAGCTCATGGAGGGCCCCAATGCGGGCTCCGATGCACTGACTATCCCAGAGGGCCTGACGGTTGACCAGGTCGCCGATCGCGTGGCCCAGGCGTACGACAGTATCTCAAAAGAGGACTTCCTCAACCAGGCGAAGACCAGCAATTATGTAAACGACTATCCGTTCCTGAAAGGCGCTGCCAACGATTCGCTCGAGGGCTTCCTGTTCCCCAAGACCTATTCGCTGGGCAAGGACCCGAGTGCCGATGACGTCATCCGCGCCATGCTCGATCAATTCAACACCGAGTACAAGTCGCTCGATTTTGCCGGTTGCGAGGCCAAAATCAAGGAGCGCTACGGCGTGGAGATGTCCGATTACGACATCATCAATCTCGCTTCCATCGTTGAGCGCGAAGGCCTCAACGCCGAGCAGCGCGCGCATGTCGCCTCGGTGTTCTACAACCGTCTTGCCGGCAAGCTCGATGGTCTGCGCTACCTCAATAGCGATGCGACCATGATGTATGTCACCGGCGGCGAGGTTACCGCTGACGACCTACAGAGCGATAGTCCGTATAACACCTATAAGCACGAGGGCCTGCCGCCCACGCCCATCTGCTCTCCGTCGCTCGAGGCGCTTAAGGCCACGCTTGAGCCGACCGACTCCGATGACCTGTATTTCTACATTACGCAGGACGAGGAGTATTTCTCTCAGACCTACGAAGAGCACCAACAGTCTTGGAATTAAACATGAGGATTTTCAGCCCCAAACGATATGTTGCCTCGGTCGACCGCATCGACCTTGATACCCTGTGGGCCGACGGCAAACGCGCCATTCTGCTCGATCGCGATAACACCCTGGTGCCGCGCGACACCGAGCAGGTTCCCGCCGCGGTTTCCGCTTGGCTCGATGCCGCCCGCGCCAAAGGCTTTAAGCTGTGCATGGTGTCCAACAACTGGCATCGCGACCAGGTCATGAGCTCTGCACGCGAGCTGGGACTCGAGGCCATCAGCCACGCCATGAAGCCGGCGCCGTTTGCCCTCAAGGCGGGTCTTAAGCGCCTCGGCGCCACAGCCGACGAGGCGGTGCTGATCGGTGATCAGCTCTACACTGATGTGTGGAGCGGCAATTTTGCCGGCGTCGATACTATCCTGGTTAAGCCGCAGGCAACCCAGGACCTGTGGTACACGCAGATCTTCCGTATCTTTGAGCGCCGGGCCCTGCGCGACCTTCCCTGCGAGGAATAGGTTTCGCCATGTCTCAGCACATCAAACACGGCTGCGACCATATCTTCTTTATCGGCTTTTTGGGTGCGGGCAAGTCGACGCTTGCGCGCAATGTGGGCA
>CAJKEF010000373.1 GCA_905198825.1 uncultured Collinsella sp.
GTGTTTTTGATGGCAGCCCAGGGAAAGAGCACGCCGCAGAGCGCTCCTGCCGCTCGTTCCGCCAAGCCCGCGGCTCATGATGATGGCGAACCGCTTCTTTCGGATGACGAATGGTCGCCGCTTGGTTCGACCGATCCCGTCGAGGGCGTGGCCATCGACGGTGATGATGACTGGGACCCTCTGTCGTTTTCTGCCCGAACCGTCGCCGCCAAAGAAGTTGACACGGTGTTTGGCGACCATGCCATATTCGATGATGATGCCGTATCCGGAAACAACATGCCGAACAGCGATGACGTCGCACCTGCTGATGACGCCGTTTTGGTTGACGATCCCTTTGCGATGACCGGCTCCTTTGCCGTCGTGGACGATTTACTGCCACAAGATGAGGTTCATGAGGACTCTCAGGACGACGTAGACGATATGGGTTCGTCGGACTACTCCACGGTTGGTCGTTCTGCTGGCCTCATGACCGTGCTGACCATCGTGTCGCGCGTCACCGGGTTTATCCGCACGTGGGCCATGGCGGCCGCCATCGGCATGTCGCTGCTCTCGTCCTCCTATCAGGTTGCCAACAACCTGCCCAATATGCTCTACGAGCTCGTGATGGGCGGCATGCTCGTTACGGCGTTTTTGCCAGTGTATATGGGTGTGAGGCGCGAGCAGGGTCGCGAGGCATCGAACGAGTATGTCGGCAACCTGCTTGGTATTCTGCTTCTGCTGCTGGGCGGTATCTCGCTGCTGGGCACCGTGTTTGCTCCCGGCTTTATTTGGACGCAGTCGTTCCTTTCGGGCGATGGCGGCAGCATGGATACCGCTGCGTTCATGTTCCGCTTCTTTGCTATTCAAATTCTGTTTTATGGCTTGGGCTCGGTGTTCTCGGGCGTTCTCAACGCACACCGCGACTACTTCTGGTCGACGTTTGCCCCGGTTCTCAACAATGTCATCGTCATCGCCAGCTTTATGGGCTTTGCTCCCGTGTCTGCACAATTTGGCGAGCAGGTCGGTATTATCTTGATCGCAGCTGGTACGACCCTCGGCGTCTTTGTCCAGATGGCCTGCCAGATTCCCGCGCTTGGCAAGCATGGCGTGCATCCTCATATCCATATCGACTTTAAGGATCCCGCGCTGCGACAGACGATCGCGCTTGGTATCCCGACGCTGCTCGCCACGGTGTGCATGTTTGTCTCGACCTCAATTACCAATGCCGCCGCGCTGGTGGTGCAGCCCGAGACCGGCCCTTCCGTCATCGCATATGCGCGCCTGTGGTACACATTGCCCTATGCGCTGATCGCCGCCTCGCTTTCGACGGCACTCTATACCGAACTCTCCCACGATGCACAGGAGAAGGATTACGACAGCGTCCGCACGGGCATTTCGCGCGGTGTCGCCCAGATGCTCTTCTTCCTGATTCCGTTTGCGATGTATCTGATCGTCTTCGCCCGTCCGCTCAACATGATCTACTGCGCCGGCAAGTTCAATGAATCCGGTGTGGCGCTGGTGTCGGAGTTCCTTATCTATCTGGCACTTTCCCTGCCGCTCTACGGCGTGGTCGTGCTGATGCAGAAGAGCTTCTCGGCCCTGCTCGATATGAAACCTTATAGCCGCTATTGCCTGTACTCCGCTATCGGCCAGGCCGGTTCGGTGCTGCTGTTTGGCGTGGTGCTGGGCTACGGTATGCCGGCAATTGCGCTTTCGTACGTCGTTGACTACGTGGTCTTGGTCGGATGCTCACTGTGGTGGCTGCGCCGTCGTCTGCATGGACTTCAGGTCAAGTCTATCCTGCACGGCGGTTTCTTCGGCCTATTGTTCGGTGGCTTGGGCGCTGCCGCGGGCGCCGGCGTCATGTGGGCACTTGAGCACTTTGTCGGAGCGCTTGGCAGCTCGATCCTCATTACCCTGGGCTACGTTTGTGTTGCAGGCGTCGTCTCGCTCGCTGTAACTTTTGGTCTTGCCTTCGTCTTTAAGATGCCCGAGGTTTCGGCTCTGCTTCGTCGCAAGTAGGTGCGCGTGGCA
>CAJKEF010000374.1 GCA_905198825.1 uncultured Collinsella sp.
ATCGCGACCAGGTCATGAGCTCAGCACGCGAGCTGGGGCTCGAGGCCATCAGCCATGCCATGAAGCCCGCGCCGTTTGCTCTCAAGGCCGGTCTTAAGCGCTTGGGCGCCACGGCCGCCGAGGCTGTGCTGATCGGTGACCAGCTGTACACGGACGTGTGGAGCGGTAACTTTGCCGGTGTCGACACGATCTTGGTAAAGCCGCAGGCCACGCAGGACCTGTGGTATACGCAGATCTTCCGTATCTTTGAGCGCCGGGCCCTGCGCGACCTTCCCTGTGAGGAATAGGTTTCGTCATGTCCCAGCACACCAAGCACGGCTGCGACCATATCTTCTTTATCGGGTTTTTGGGTGCGGGCAAATCGACGCTCGCGCGCAACGTGGGCACCATGTTCAAGCGTCGGTTTATCGATACCGACCGCCTGGTCGTGCGCCGTTGCGGCAAGTCGGTAACCGAGATTTTTGAGACCGAGGGAGAGGAGCGTTTTCGTGAGCTCGAAACCTCGGCGCTCCGTTCGCTCCAAAGCGAGCGCAGCCTGTTGGTTTCGTGCGGGGGCGGTATCGTCGAGACGCCGGTGAATATTGAGTTGATGCACGAAATGGGTACGTGTGTGTACCTCGAGGGCGACTTCGAGGATTCGATTCGCCAGATTCGTCGGTCCGACACGCGCCCCGATTTCCGCTCGCCTGAGCATGCGGCGCGCTTGTTCGAGCATCGACGTCCGCTGTATCGCCAAGCTGCCGATCTTACCCTCGATATTCGCAATAAGTCCTTTGAGGACGTTTCCTATGTTTGTGCCGAGATGCTTTTGGAGCGTGGACTGCTATGATTCGCCGTCAACTCATCAATTTCCAAAACCGCAGCGTCGATGTTCGCGTCGGCTTTGACGCGTTTAGCGAGCTGTCGCGCATGTTTGCCTCGGTCGTGGGCAAGCCCAAGCGCGCGATGGTTGTCTGGAACAGCGCTGTGTCCGATCGCTTTGGCGAGATCGTTGAGCACGCTCTGGTTGATGCCGGCTTTGCTGTGTCGGAGCTTTCGCTTGAGGTTTCGCCTGATGGCGCGACCTTGGCTGACGCCGATACTGTCTTTGGCGCACTGTCGGCTAACGGTATTACCTGCGATGACTTGGTTGTTGCTGTTGGCGATGCCGCAACCTGCTCGGTTGTTAGCTGGTGCGCCAACCAGTGGTGCGGACGCACGGAGTGCGCCCTGCTGCCGACGACCTTCGACGCTATGCTCACGGTCGCTACGACGATGGAGCCGCTCGTCGCTTCGGGCGACCACACGCTGCCCGCCATCGCGGTGCGCCCCGAGCCCGGTCTGGTCGTGTGCAATCTGGACTTTGTTCGCGAGGCCAACCCTGAGGACCTTAAGCTTGGCTATGCGGTGCTCGTGGGTACTATGCTCTCGAGCAGCAAGTCGCGCTGGAACCAGTTCTCCGAGACGGTCCCAGAGATTCTTGCCGGTGAGGAGGTCGCTCTCGTCAATGCTGTGCAGTGGTCCCAGACCGCGCGCAAAGACGTGCTCATGGCCACGAACCCCAGCGCTCGCCATGCGCTCGATTTTGGCAAGACGGGGGAGCGCACCCTTCGCGCCTGCCTGGGCGATGCCGCGGCGCACGTCCCCGCATACCAGCTCCTTTCCGAGGGTATGCGCTTTGAGGCGCGCCTAGCACATGATGCCTGCGACTTCGATATCGACTACGTGTTTGAGGTCGATGACTGCCTGGAGGACTTTGGCATCGAGGAGCTTGGCTTCGACCTGGAGCCCACCGCGTTTATCGAGGAGTTCCGCAAGCAGCAGTTCGCTCGCTCCAATCGTACGATGCTGCCGCTGCCTGCGGCACTTGGCGCCATTCGTCTTAACGCCGTGGACGACGATGTACTCGAGCGCCATGCGCAGGCGTATCTGGCTTCTCGCAGGGAACTTCTCTAATTTTATTGACATCCATCGTCTTTCGTATCATTTTGAGGGACGGGTTTTAATCGGTTGCGAATCGTTTACG
>CAJKEF010000375.1 GCA_905198825.1 uncultured Collinsella sp.
CCCCATGTGCGTGGACGTTTTGCAGTCACGCGGACGAAGGGATTTATCCTATGTGCGGAATTGTCGGCTATACCGGCTCTGATATTGCAAAGAACATCCTGGTCACGGGTCTTAAGCGTATGGAGTATCGCGGCTATGACTCCTCGGGCGTCGCGCTCGAGGTGGGCGAGGGCGCCGCGGCGCACCTCGATGTCATCCGCCGCGTGGGCAAGGTCGCGGGCCTGGAGAGCGAACTTTCCAATATCGACAGCGACGCTACCTGCGGCATTGGCCACACTCGCTGGGCCACTCACGGCAAGCCTTCGGTCGTTAACGCCCATCCCCACACCAGCTGCGACGGTCGTATCGCCATCGTCCACAACGGCATCATCGAGAACTTCGCCGAGCTGCGCGAAGAGCTGGAGGGTCGCGGCCACCACTTTAAGAGCGAGACCGATACCGAGGTCTTCGCGCATCTGATCGAAGAGGCTTATGCCGAGACGCACGACCTGATGGCCTCCGTGCGCGAGGCGTGCACCCACGTGGTCGGTGCCTATGGTCTGGCCGCCGTGTGCGCTGACGAGCCCGGCGTGATCGCCGTGGCCCGCAAGGATTCCCCGATCGTGGTCGGCGCGGGCGAGACCGGCGCCTATGTTGCCTCCGATGTCATCGCGCTCATCGACGCCACCCGCGATGTCGTGGTGCTCGAGGACGGTCAGTTTGCCAAGCTTACGCCCGCAGGCGTCGAGTACACCGACGAGGCCGGCAACGTTATCGAGCCCAAGGTCACCCACATCGACTGGGACCTGGACATGGCAGAAAAGGGCGGTTATCCCGACTTTATGCTCAAGGAAATCCACGAGCAGCCGCGCGTCGTGCGCGACACGCTGGTCGGTCGTATGACGCCGGCCGGCGAGCTCGACATCGACGAGCTGGGCCTTTCGCTCGAGGAACTCAACGACATCGACCGCGTCTACGTGATCGCTTGCGGCACCAGCTATCACGCTGGCCTCATTGCTAAGAATCTCATTGAGGGCTGGGCTCGCATCCCCACTGAGGTTGAGGCAGCCAGCGAGTTCCGCTATCGCAATCCCATCATTACGCCGACGACGCTTGTCGTTGCCGTGTCCCAGTCGGGCGAGACGGCCGATACCCTTGCCGCCATTCGCGACGCACGCATCAAGGGTGCCAAGGTCTTCGGCATCACCAACGTGGTGGGCAGCCCCGTGGCGCGTGAGAGCGACGGCGTCATCTACACCAAGGCCAACAAGGAGATCGCGGTCGCTTCGACCAAGAGCTTTATCGGCCAGGTTGTGAGCCTCACGCTTTTGGCTCTGCTGCTGGCGCAGGTCAAGTACCGCTTGACCACCAAGCAGGCGCGCATGCTGTTCCGTGAGCTTTCCGATACGGCCGAGCAGATCCAGTGGATTTTGGATACCCAAACCGAGGCCGTTCATGAGGCCGCCCTGCTGTGCAAGGACGCGCAGTCCGCACTGTTCGTGGGTCGCGGCATGGGTGCCGCTATTTCCTACGAGGGCGCGCTCAAGCTCAAAGAGGTCAGCTACCTGCACGCCGAGGCCTACGCCGCCGGCGAGATGAAGCACGGCCCCATTGCCCTGATCGACCCGGGCTTCCCCGTCATCGCCGTGGCCACCAAGAGCGCCACCTACGACAAGACCGTGTCGAACCTTATGGAGTGCAAGGCACGCGGCGCCAAGGTCATCGTCGTTGCCACCGAGGGCGACGAGGAGATCAACAAGATCGCCGACTGCATCATCCGCGTGCCGGCAGTCCGCGACGTGTTCAGCCCCATCACGGCGAGCGTTCCGCTGCAGCTGCTCGCCCGCGAGGTGGCCATCCTGCGCGGTTGCGACGTTGACCAACCTCGCAACCTGGCGAAAAGCGTTACTGTCGAGTAATCGAGTTCCGTCGTTCTAACAACTAAGGCCCGGCTCCGTTGTGGCGGAGTCGGGCCTTGTTGCATTTGCCCAGATAAAACCTGCCAAAATAAACCTGTCCCTTTT
>CAJKEF010000376.1 GCA_905198825.1 uncultured Collinsella sp.
AACGTCTCGTTCTACACGGCCGCCGTCAAAAAGGTGCTGCCCAACTGGGCGTCGCTTGCCTATAACATCCTTGGCTATGGCGGAGGCGACGACTCCAAGGACTTTTTGTACTGGGACCACGCCGGCAAGGGCTTTGAGAAGGACTTCGGTAAGGGTCACTATATCTATCTGTATGATGCGCTCTCGGGCGGCAACGGTGAGAATTCCGACGGCGCCGACAAGTCCATCCAAAGTGGCCTGACGTCGGCGAAAGGTCTGAACGCGGTCTATCAGCGCCTGACCGAAGATATCGCCGACTGCATCGGCCATAAGCTGACCGGCGAGGATTTTCGTAAATACGTGCCGCTCGACGGACTGTCGAAAGACACGACTGAGCAGGACGTCATCTATGCCACCATTGCTTGTGTCGACAAGCTCGGCGGCACCTACCAGTACGATTTCAATGGCTTTGGCATCGCGTTCTATAACTTTAGAGTTCAGCAGCTCAACAGCGTGAACAAGCTTAACTGTGCGCCCGAGGACGCGCCGGGCTATTCCTTTGTCGATTCTAAGACTGAGCAGGAGCTCGTTACCTCGGCTCTTAACGTCGGCTATGAGGACGCCTCGCAGAGCATCACGCTCGCCCGCGGTACCGAGGAGACGGTCGGCACGAGCACTTCTGAATCCGCATCGTATTCCAAAGGCGGCTCGTGGGGCGCATCGGTGAGCCTCAAGGAGTCGCTGGGCGTGCCCGCAACAGCGAGCGAGGAGATCGAGACTTCGTTTTCGGCCGAAACCACGATGTCCCAGTTGTGGGAGGCGAGCAAGACCGAGGAACAGTCGATTACCACAACGGACAACCAGTCTGTCACCGTCAATATGACGATCCCGGCGCACACGCAGGTCAATAGCAAGCAAACGAGTTCTACCACGACGCTGTCCGAGGACTATGACCAGCCGGTGGGCGTGACGTTCGACGTGATCATCTTTAATATGAACGGCGAGTGCTACGATGACAACGCCGCCGTGCAGGAGTTCCATACCGCCGGTTATGACCAGCGCTCGTTCTACACCACCTTTGGCGATCAGTCGACCGACGCCGTGCAGAACCTGTTCCTGCGCTCAATCGCCCATCGTGGCGACGACGGGTACGATACCACCGCCGGAAACGTGACGAGTTGGTCGTATCGCACCAACAACCACATGGTGCGCGCCATCGATTGGAATTCGGTCCTGGCCGATCGCGAGGTGCCCTCGCGCAACGGCGGCGCCCCGCGCACGTGCAACGTGCTCAATGACATGGCCGCGACCTATCCCATGTCCATTACGGGTTCCAATCTGTCGTTTGAGTCGGTGACGGTCGATACGCAGTTGGGCACGCCGCAGCCCATTAAGCCCATCTCCAAGATTCTCGTGTCGCTGCAGACCGATAAGACCCGAAGGCTTACGGTTGGAGACGAAGACCCCATCTCTTCCTATCGCGTGCGTGCAAGGGACGAGGACGATGTTGATTACTACGGCTTTGTGAAGTCGTCGGGCGACTGGCGCGTGGTCGATAAAAAGGGCAAGGAATGCAAGTCCGACGTCATCGAGATCCAGACCGACCCTGTCACCCACGAGCAAGTCGTGGTGGGTAAAAAGGCCGGCACCGCCTACGTAAAGTACTTTATCCCCGAGGACACCTACGTGGATGTGAACGGGCACGTTTCGACCAATGACGAGATCGACGCCGCGGCCTACAAATATAAGGTAAGTGACATGGCGCCCGAGTCGTTTAACGGCAGCATCAAGCTCGAGGGCTCGGCGCAGACCGTCGTCGGCGTCGAGGAGAACCTTAACGGCATCGAAGGCCTGACGGCTACGGTCTATGACACGACGGGCAAGGAAGTCGATAGAGTCTGCAGCTGGGAGGCTCAGGAGCTCGAGAGCAAGGGCATTTCGGTCGCGACAGACGGCACGATGACCATCTCGCAACCGGGCACCTTCCATGTTCGCGCTTTTATTGACGGCGTGTATTCCGATTG
>CAJKEF010000377.1 GCA_905198825.1 uncultured Collinsella sp.
TAGAGGCTGCCGAGGTGGAGACCGCGGTCGAGCCCGAGGTGGCGCTCGAGTCCACCGAGTCGGCCGACGAGGCTGAGTCCGCGCCCGCGGAGGAGGCTGCTCCGGCCCTGCCCGAGGTCACTGTGCTTGATGCCTCCGCCACGCAGGCAATCCTCGATAACGGCCGCGGCTATGCGCAGTTCTGCGACATGGCCGTGCTTGCCTTTGCCTCGTTTACCAATCCGGGCGGCGGCTATATCCAGGGCTACCTGGGCCAGGAGGCGACGCTCTGCGCAGATTCGTACCTGTACAACGTACTCGACAAGCAGCGTAAGTGGTACGGTGAGAACCGTCGCCGCAACATCAACTGCGAGCTGTACCGCAACCGTGCGCTGGTGGTGCCTGCGGTGCGCTTCGACCGCAATCACGTACATGCATATGCTGACGTGATCGTTGCCGCCGCGCCCAACGCCAAGCGCGCTCGCCAGGAGTATCGCGTGAGCGACGATGCCTTGCTCGACGCTCTGCGCGATCGCATCCGCTTTGTGCTTGCCATCTGCGACGAGCTGGGTCGCGAGAAGCTCGTACTGGGTGCTTGGGGCTGCGACAACAACGGCTTTGACGCCGAGGCCGTGGCCGAGCTCTTCCGCGAGGAGCTCGCATCGGGCGACTTTAAGGTCAAGCAGGTGTTCTTTGCCGTGCCTTCTACGCGCTGGGATGAGGACTTCGCCAAGTTCGAGCACGTGCTGGCAAGCTTCCCCGAGCGTAACGAGGAGTCCTATGCCCAGGTTGCCGCACGCGCTGCGGCTGCTCGCGCCGCCGAGCAGGCCCAGGCTGCCGCCGAGGACGATGAGGACGATGACGATTGGCGCAAGTACCTGTAATCGGTACGGGCCGACAGATAGGTCGAGCCGGCGGGAGGGCTGCTCCCGTCGGCTTTTTACTAAAGGAAGGGCTTACGATGAAAAACGTTCTGTGCTTTGGTGACAGCAACACCTATGGCTATGATCCGGCTGGTATGCGCGATGGCACCGCGGTGCGCTATGCGCAGGATGTGCGCTGGTGCGGCGTGGCACAGCGTGACCTGGGCGAGGGCTGGCATGTGATTGAGGAAGGGCTCAACGGCCGCACGACGGTGCGCGACGATATGTGTCATCTGGACACTAACCTCAACGGCATTCGCGCGCTTCCGATGCTGCTCGAGGCCCATAAGCCGCTGGACGCCATTGTGATCATGCTGGGCACCAACGACTGTAAGACGGTCTTTAACGTGACAGCTTCCGATATCGCCCGTGGCGCCATGGCGCTGATTCGCGCTGTCCGCGCGTTTCCGTGGACCGACGCTGCGCCTTGTCCGCGCATTCTGCTGATGGCTCCTATCAAGATTAAGCCGCAGATCGCCGATGTATATATGACCGACTTTGACGAGCATTCCGTTGAGGCATCTGAGCATTTTGGCGAGTACTATGCGCACGTGGCCGAGCAGTTTGGCTGCGACTTTTTGAATGCCGCCGATTTTGCCGAGCCGGGCGATATCGATTATCTGCACATGATGCCCGAAAGCCACGAGAGCCTGGGCCACGCTGTGGCAGCCAAGCTCCAGGACATGCTCGGTGAGTAGCGCGATCCCAAACCACCACGAAAGTTTCCTTTGCGGTGGCTTGTTTCGTTTATTTGTCTCGATCTGTAACAGTTGTAAGGCCGAAAACGGGCTAGATGTTACAGATTGAGATTATTTAGGTCGATATCGGTCGTTTGTCTCAATCTGTAACATCTAGGGTCGATTTTGCCGAGTTACTGTTACAGATCGAGATTGTCTTCTCAGCGGAATTTGAATATCTCGATCTGTAACAGGTGGGCCGAAAAATGGGCTCTAACTGTTACAGATCGAGATGTTTGTGGGAGCCGCCGCAAAGGTGTCTGTCGCCTTTGCGGCGGTTTTGGGCTGCGAATCTTAATACTGCCACATGTGGTTGACGGGGCCGGAGCCTTTGCCCATGTCAAAGCCGGCGACGA
>CAJKEF010000378.1 GCA_905198825.1 uncultured Collinsella sp.
ACCACAAAGGTCACGGCCGAGATCGCGAACACCACGGGCACGAATACGCCGGCGACCTTGTCGGCCATGCGGGCGATGGGCGCCTTGGTGGTGTTGGCGTCCTCGACGAGCTTGATAATCTTGGCGAGCGATGTCTCGGCGCCCACACGCGTGGCACGGAAGGTAAACGAACCGGTGCGGTTGACGGTGGCGGCGTTGACGGTGTCGCCGGCGGTCTTTTCCACGGGGATGGACTCGCCGGTGAGCGCACTCTCGTCCACGGCCGAGCTACCCTCGAGTACCACACCATCGACGGGGATGGACTCGCCGGGGCGCACACGCAGCACCTGGCCGGGCAGAATGGCATCGACATCGACGGTGGTCTCGGTACCGTCCTCTGCCACGACGGTCGCGGTCTTGGGCGCCAAGTCGATCAGCGCCTCGATGGCGCCGCCGGTCTTGGATTTGCTGCGCGTCTCGAGATATTTGCCCACGGTGACGAGCGACAGGATTGTGCCGGCGCTCTCAAAATACAGGTTGTCCATGCTCGTCATCATGGCCTCGTGGACCTGACCCGCGGCTAGCTGGTCGGCCATGATGAACATGGCGTAGAGCGACCAGGCGATGGACGCGGTGGCGCCGACGGCGATGAGGGCGTCCATGGTGGGCGCGCCGTGCGCGAGCGATTTAAACCCGTTGATAAAGTACGCGTCGTTGACATAGACGATGGGGATGAGCAGGACAAGCTCGGTGAGGGCGAGCGTCATGCTGTGGGTATGGTCGGTGAAGATACCAGGCAGCGGCCAACCAAGCATGTGCCCCATGCCTATGTAGAACAGTGGGATAAGGAATACGATCGAGACGATGAGGCGGGTGCGCATGGCAGAGGCGGCGGCCTCCAACTTTTTGGTCGGCGACTCCATATGGGCGGCGCCGGACCTGGCTTGCGCGTTGCCGTTTGAGTTGGCGGCATCGGTGCCCGTGCTAACGGGCGAGGCCGAATAACCCGCGCGATCGACGGCGGTACAGATGTCGTCGGGGGAGACCTGCGCGGGGTCGTAGTCGACCAGCATGGAGCCGGCGAGCAGGTTGACCGCGACGCTTTGGACGCCGTCGAGCTTGCTCACGGCACGATCCACGTGCGCCTGGCAGGCGGCGCACGTCATGCCGCCCACATCGAACTTATCTTGAGCCATGGCTTCTCCTTTCTGTGGTTCGGTATTGGAATTGTTAACCTGCCGATACTATACACCCATACCCCCTGGGGGTGTCTAGTAATAGTTGGAATGTATGACTTTTCATTACAGATGAGGGTGGCAGCTCAATCGGTGGCAGCCCCTGCCAAACATCTCAATCTGTAACATCTAGCCCAGTTTTTGCCGAGCTGCTGTTACAGAATGAGACAAACTCTCCGGCGGCAAATCAATATCTCGATCTGTAACATCTAGCGGGGAAAATGACCTCTAAATGTTACAGATCGAGACAGACTGCCCAGGGTCAACTCAAATGTCTTGATCTGTAACATCTAGAGAGGTTTTTAACCCCTTACTGTTACAGATTGAGATGTTGTCTCGCGGGGCTGGGGTTTTTGTCTCGTTCTGTAACATCTAGACCTGTATCTGCCGAGCTGGTGTTACAGATCGAGACAATTGCCGGGGAGGGTCCCGTCACGGCAAGACGCCCGCTGCCTAGATGCAGAACCCGGGGATCACGCAGGTTCGCTTGTTTGGCTTTTCCGCAGGCGTGGCGTACGCAAAGGCGTCGCCGTCGCGTCCCACGCGGTTCATATAGAGTGTGCCTTCGCTCTCCGATGTGTCGGGACTCGCCGTTCGTTCCCACCAACAGGTGTCCTTGCCCTTCCACTGGCGAACCAACATCTCGTTCGTGGTATACGGACTCACCTTAAGCTCGCGGAACAGCTGGTACTCCTTGCCCTCGCCGTTATAGATGTCGGCCAGGTAGTGAAAGTCCTTGGCAAATGACTCGGGCGGTTGCGTACCGCACAGCTCGACCAT
>CAJKEF010000379.1 GCA_905198825.1 uncultured Collinsella sp.
GCGGCGGGACAGGGCGTCGCGCAAGAACAGCCCACGGGTCGAGGCGGTTGCCCGGACGGAGCGTCGTTCGAGCTGGGCGCGGCCGACCTGCTGCAGTGGCGTATCAGGGACAGCTTCTGTTTGGTTGCGCCAGAAGGTCGCCTGGACGAGGCGGCCTCCACGGCGCTTGCATCAATGGCGTCGACTCTGCGGCTCAATCCGGCGATTGCACGCGAAGCGTCAGCTCAAAAGCAACAGATGGTGCTTGAGCAGCGCCAACGCACGCAGATGAACATTGCCCAGCAGCAACAGCAGTTTGCAGCCTGGCAACAGATGCATGCCTCGCAACAGGCGGCGTTCGACAGCTACCAGCAGGCGTGGTTCGATCGCAGCGACCGTCAGCACGCCGCGAATATGGCTGCCAGCGCCGCCAATTTTTCCAGCGCGGGCGTGGGGACGGGCGCTGCCTCGTATTCCGATGCCATTCGCGGGGTCAACCATTACGTCAGACCCGACGGCACCGATGTCGAGGTCTCGGTGATGGCCGACCAGGCCTGGGTCAACGGTTCGGGCGATGTGATCGGTACACGCGATGGCTTTGAACCCGGTTTTGGCTGGACGGAGCTGCCTCGTCAATAGCGTGAGGCGGCTTATGTGTGAATCGATGCCGGGTGTGTTTCTCGGCAATGTGATAAAGAACGGGAAAGGAACAATGATGAGGGAGACGGTACTTTCGCGCACGGCATTTGTCGCGGCGGCGGGAACGGCGCTGCTGACGCTTGTGGGGTGCGGCGGACAGCGGACGCAGGATGCGACGGGTTTTAACGACGACCGCCCGGTAAAGGACAAGATGGACGCGGGTGCGACGTCGGGCGATTCCGGCGACGCGGACAGCGGCTCGTCGGATGCGTTCGATACGTGGTCGGATGATTGCTGGGATGCGCACCGCAACATCAGCATCGCGGCGCTCCTCGAGCTTAAGGGCTGGCAGTTGCAGGAGTTTGCCTCGCAGCAGGGCTATACCTGGCAAGACGCGCTCGAAATGTACGAGGACGAGGCGGGACACGTGCTCAGCGTCTGCAATATCAGCAAGGACGGCGCGACCGAATGGCTCGGCGAGGACGAAATCGGAAAGCTCGACAAGGGCGGCACCGGAAGCACCGTGATGTTCACGCTGCAACTTTCGGGCTATTCGAGCTGCGAGGATGTTATCGCGGGCTTTTCCGTGCCGGTCGAGGACCGGGCGCAGATTACTTCGGGCTCATGGATCGCGTGCGTATACGGTTCCAACATGGCGCGGCACGTTGCCATGGCGAGTCCGATGGAAAACGGTGACTACCGC
Organism: uncultured Collinsella sp.; assembly: GCA_905198825.1. Classification (GTDB taxonomy): domain Bacteria; phylum Actinomycetota; class Coriobacteriia; order Coriobacteriales; family Coriobacteriaceae; genus Collinsella. The sequence goes on from CAJKEF010000379.1 coordinate 1,322, forward strand.
TTGGATCTCATTACCGAGGAGGCTATCAAGACCGGTACGTTTACCCAGGGCGGTGGTGCTCCGACGATAGACGAATTTTGGCAGGAAAAGACTGGACGCGCGCTCGGCTAGGTGCGACGTGGCCAATACCATAGCGAGGAACGAACATGATGAATGAAGTGATGATGAGCCGTGCGGCCTTTGTGGCAGGCGCGGGCGTGCTGGCTTGTGCGCTGGCTGGCTGCTCGGGCGGATTGGGCGGCGCGGGCGGTGCCAAGAAGGCGACCACGGCGGACGCCGCCTGTGTAGACGACAACGCCAACGTGACGGTCTATGCTGCGATCAACTTGGACGGCGCCGACCTGGTGCGCCTGCTCAAGCATCAAAACTATGAGTGGCAAGGCGAGAGCGTGGGCTACGGTGCCGCCGATGACGCGGGGCTTTTCGCCTTTACCTTTTCTAAGATTTCGGATGATGTGGACGAACTTGCGAACAGCGCGATACCGCTTTCGGAGTCCGAGTACGAGGAACTTGAGCCGGGCGGCGGAGACGATAGCGTGGCGATTTTGCTCTCGGTGGGCGGCTATACGACGGGCGATCGTGCGCTCACCGGCGCAATCGGCGATGCGGCGATAGTGCAGGAGAAGTGCGCAATCGACGATTCCGTGTATTGGCTGG
>CAJKEF010000380.1 GCA_905198825.1 uncultured Collinsella sp.
CCGCCAGGATGGCGATGCGGGGCAATTCATATATTCGCAAGAAGGCGCCGCAGGCCCTATAGTGTTTGGTGAACATTATCGTTCAATTTTGAAACACTTGAGATGCCAAGCCACAGATAAGGGTCGTGGCTGGAGACGGGGCGAACCATGGACAGCGATGTCAAGCTGCAGATTCTGATCGAGGCATTGTCCGCAGCCGGAGCATCGGCGCTGGCAATCGATGAGCGCGGTGGCGTTGTGATCTCGACCATGACTGACGCTGCGCTCGAGCAGGATGTCGCCGCTTTTGTTTCTAAGCGTCTCGCTCGCGTGGGCGATGGAGCGCGCCTGGTAATGGGCCACGAGGGCGTGCGGTTCAGCTTGACGGTGCGCCCGACGGCCCAGGAGCGCGGGGCGCTTTGGGTGGTCGTGGCGCGTGAGGTGCGCGCCGCCGCCGCACACGCGGGCATCGAGTGGCTCAATGCCGACGAAGTCGAGGCTCTCTACGAGTCGAGCGCGTACGGCATCATCGAAGACGCAGCGGCGGTCGCTGCCCCCGTACGGGAGAGCTACGCGCGCGGGATACCCCTTATGCTCGAGGGCGAGCTGGGCGCGGGGCAGGATCAGATTGCAAAACGTTTGTACCTGGATGGACCCTATGCCGATCAGCCCTTTGTGTCCGTTGCGCTCGATGAGCTTACGGATCGCGGTTGGCGCCATCTGCTCAAAAGTTCCGAATCGCCGCTATTCCAAACGGGGCTGACACTTTGCATGGGCGGCTGGCATGCCGTTGGTCCCCAGCGCCTGCGCGAGCTCGTCTCCGCAATGACCGACACGGCGCTCGCAACTCGTTGCCATGTGGTGTTGACGGCAAACGATATGCCGGGCGGCGGCGAAAGCGATCAGGCTGCTTTTGTAACCGAGCGTCTGGCCTGTGCCGTGAGTGTGGCGCCGGCGATTGCCGAGCAGGGCGGCGCGTCGGAAAAGGTTGCACGCTATCTGGAGTATCTGGCAGATATGTTTGAGACGGCAACACCTGCCTTATCGTCCGCGGCGGCAAAGACACTCGATGCCTATCGATGGCCCCGCAACTATCTACAGCTGCGCGAGGTTTCGGAACGACTTTATATATTAGTGGGGACGGGCACGGCCGAGCGGGCGGTGGCAGAAGAGGTACTTGCCCAGGAGGACGTTATCAAGACCGCGACCTTTGGTGCCCCGACGCTCGAAAGCGATTTGTATATCTTGCGGCCTCTGGTCGATACTGAGCGCGATATCGCACGGCTGGTCGTAGGCCACCTTCACGGTAACAGGACCCGAGCTGCCGAAGTGCTAGGCATAAGTCGTACGACCCTGTGGCGCCTGCTGAAGGACGACGACCGTTAAGCGAGGTTCCCGTGACCGCGTGCGGTACGTGTGCTACAGTCCAAAGCAGTATTGTTTCGATTCTGTTACGGCGTGCGGGGGCGTATGGCGGAGACTTCAAAAACAAATCGGGCTCGAAAGCCTGCGGCGCCGGTCAGCCGACGTACGACTTCGCGGACGTGGGGCAAAAGCGCCTCGGGCTTTGACGGCTCGTTCAAACGCACTAAATATGGTTATCCTTCGGCAAGCGCTCGCTTGGCCATGCAGGCCGAATCATCGCTGCGGGGCCGTAAGCGTGTAGTGGGGTCAAAGCTCAAGCACGATGGAACGCTCGGCTACATTAGCCGTGGCGCTGCTCGCCGTAGCGGTCTCAATCCCGCAGGCTGGCATCGTTACGTGCCGATCGCGGTCGTTGTTGCGGTGATTGTCATCGCGCTCGCGGCGCTTGGTTACGCCGGCGGCGGGGCCAATCTGGACGCAATGTTTAAGTCGCCCGAGCTCGCGCATGCAGGCACAGAAGTTGTCGAGGGCGTTCAGACCCAGACGGGCGTCGCGCCCCAGCGCGGTATCGTTGCGGCGGCCTCCACCATTGCCGATGCGCAAAAGGACGAGGAC
>CAJKEF010000381.1 GCA_905198825.1 uncultured Collinsella sp.
TGCAGTGCATCGAAGCTGTGCACGCCCGTGCCGCCCATGGCCCAGGGCGCCACGTCGACACCCTCCGCCACGGCCAGACCGCCGGTGCCCTGCGGGCCCATCAGCCCCTTGTGGCCGGTAAAGCACACGACGTCGAGCCCCATGGCCTGCATATCGATATGCGCCGCGCCGGCAGACTGCGAGGCATCGACAATCACGAGCGCGCCGGCCGCATGGGCTATGGCGGCCACGCGCGCAATGTCGACCGCGTTGCCGGTCACATTAGAGGCGTGCGTCACCACCACGGCACGCGTATCGGGCGTGACCAGCCGCTCGAGCTCGTCGTAGTCGAGCACGCCGTTCGCGTCGCAGCCCGCATGCTCAACGGTCACGCCCCGCTCTGCCGCCAGGCGGTTGAGCGGACGCAGCACGGAGTTGTGCTCGAGCACCGTCGTGACCACACGGTCGCCGGGGCGCACCACGCCATTGATGACGGTGTTGAGCGCCGCGGTGGAGTTGGGCGTAAAACACACATGGTCAGCACGCGGGCAGCCCAGCAAGCGCGCAAGCTTGGCGCGACAGCCGTGGATGGTACGCGCCGCGTCGAGCGCACCCGACGTGGCCCCGCGCCCGGCATTGCCGAGCGAGCACATCGCCTGCGTCACGGCATCGATGACCGTCTGCGGCTTGTGCATGGTCGTCGCCGCGTTATCCAGGTAGATCATCGCACGACCTCCCACATATCAATCACGGTGAAGCCCTCGGTGGGGACGCCTGCCGCGGCAAGCTCGCCGCGCAGCAGGTCCTCATCCGAAGGCAGCGCCTTCCACGCCAGACCGCAGCCGGCAGCGACCTCCCCGGGCACGGGAATCGTTCGCCCGGGAAGGCCGCGCTCGATGCACAGGGACTCGCAGCCCATGGCGGCCGCCGTGGTAGGAAACGTGATGACAAGCGCCGGGCGCTTCTCCCTCATGGCAACTCCAACCAATACGCTACGGGCGCACGACGCGCACGGCCTGCTCCATCTTCTCCACGATCACGTACATGTTGGTGACCTCGCCCACGGCAAGCTGGTCCTTAATGCCATAGTGGTCGAGGCAGGTGCCACAGGTAAGAATCTCGACGCCCTGCTCGGCCAGTCCCTTAAGGTCGTCGAGCACCGGAGAGCCCTCGACGGTGAGCTTGGCGCCGCCGTTGTAGAACAGCATAGTCGCGGGCAGCTCCTCCTGCTGCGTCACGGCAAAGATGAAAGCCTTCATGAGCTTGTGGCCCAGCTCGTCGTCGCCGCGACCCATGCAGTCGGTGTAGACGGAAATGACGAGCTTGCCCTTGCCGGCGCTGGCATCACAGAAGGCAGCGCCATCCTGCTCGGAATCGGCCACGGCAACGGCGCCAGAGGTCGCCACGGTCACGTGCCACTCGGCGTCCGAGATCTTCTCGACCGAGGCCGTGCAACCCTTCTCCTGCGCCATCTTGGAGATGTTCTTGACGGCGGTCTCGTTATCGACCGCGGTCACCACGGCACCCTCGCCATCAAGCTGTTTGAGCGCCTTAAGCGTCTTGACGACGGGCAGCGGGCAGGCATCGCCCATGGCATTGACTTCAATCTTGGTAGACATAGCAAATTCCTTTCGAAAGAACCGTTCTAGAGAACGGCAAACAGTTACATAAACGTGCGGGCTAGCGAACAACGCGGACGGCAGGACCGCCTGGCACCGGCTCGCACACGCGACCGACGACGGCGGCGATACGTCCTTCGGCATGTAGGCGGCGCGCAAGCTCATCCACATCGACAGCAGGTGCCGCGATAAGCAGGCCACCAGACGTCTGCGGATCGTACAGCGCGTCGAGCATGCCCGGCTCCAGGTCCTCGTCGGCAGCCACGCGCGGGCCAAAGAAGTCCTGGTTGCGGTAGGAGCCCGCGGGGATAATGCCCAGACGCGCCATGTCGAGCGCCTGGTCAAAG
>CAJKEF010000382.1 GCA_905198825.1 uncultured Collinsella sp.
CCCCGGGTGCGCGCCAGATTCTCAACGGCATCGCACGCGAAGCTGAGCGGTTGCATATTCCCGCTTTTAATGAGGACAAGCATCTTGGTTTGCTTCGCTATGCCGTCGTGCGCTGCGGCTGGCGCACCGACCAGATCATGGTCACTCTCGTGACCGCCCAGCGTGACCTGCCGCATGCGCAGGAGTTCTTTGAGGCCGTCGCCTCGCTCGATCCGCACATCGTCACCGTTGCACAGAATATCAACGGTCGCCCCGGCAATGCCATCCTGGGCGAGGAGACCCGCATCGTCTATGGCGCCGAATGCATGCGCGATCAGCTGCTCGGCTGCGAATTCGACATCTCCCCCACCGCGTTCTATCAGACTAATCCGCAGCAAACCGAGCTGCTCTATCAACTCGCCATTGACGGCATGGATTTGCAGCAGGGCGACGTACTCATGGATGCCTACTGCGGCAGCGGAACCATCGGTCTGTGCGCCGTAAAAGACGCCCAGGACAAAGGGGTCGGCATTATGTTGCTCGGTGTTGAGCGCAACCCCGCTGGCATTGCCGACGCACGTCGCAACGCCGAGCTCAACGGCCTTACCCGTAACGCGTGGTTTATGGCTGACGATGCCACCGACTATATCCTCGATGCCGCCGATAACAACGAGCGCGTCGACGTTCTCTCCATCGACCCGCCGCGCGCCGGCTCCACACCCGAGTTCCTCGAAGCCGCTTGCGCGCTCAAGCCACGCCGCATCACCTACATCAGCTGCAATCCCGTCACCCAAGAGCGAGACTTGCACCAGCTCCTCGATGGTGGCTACCGCCTACTCAAGATCACGCCGGTCGACATGTTTCCCCATACCGACCACACCGAGACCGTTGCGGTCCTCGAGCGCCGCTAAGCTGCCCCAGTAGATTTTTGGGACAAGAAGGGGGCGACCCGTCTGGGCCGCCCCCTTCACTTGGTTTATGAACGCCGTTACATACCCTTGCGCAGGTCGCACACGCCTGCCGCCGCCATCTGGCGCAGCAGCGTCTCGCGGTCGCGCGTCACGATCAAATCTAGCGGGAAATGAATCTCGTCGAGCATCTTACGGGCGTGATCGAGCTTTCCAATGGCCATACCAATGTGGGCATCGGTCGAAACGCCGATCCCCACGCCCAGCTCGGCGCAGCGCTCGGCAATCTTGCGGCATACGGCCCAATGCTCAGTGTCGGCACCGTGCTCAAGACTATGGTTGTTGATCTCGATAATCTTGTGCTTGGCCTTGGACGCCAACAGCACCTCGTCGATATCGAACGGTACGCCCGAGCGCCCCGTATGCCCCAACATGAACACCTTGGAATGTTCCAAGGCGTTGATATACATCTGGGTCGTTTGAGCCAGCGTCGCGCCCTCGGCAAACTGCGGATTATGCACGCTTGCCACCAAATAATCCAAATTGCGCGTCACCAAATCGAACAGCGAATGCTGTTGACTGTACGAATCGCCGGCGATATCAAAGTCGACGGGAGTATCCTCGCCAAATAAGCTGCCGTCCAGCGAAACGATATCGGCCTCGGCGCCGCGCAGCACCAACACACCGCTCCAAATGCGCGGCCATATATCCTGATTGATAAAGAACTGATAACTACGCAGGTCATTGGGGCAGGCCGTAACCATCGAACTCAGGTGGTCCGCAGAACCAAGCACCTGCAGACCACGTTCGGCTGCCCAATAGACGTTCTCCTCAATGGTTGAGTACGCATGCGCGGAGAACAACGTATGAGTATGAATATCACAAGAAAGAAGGTAGGGCATCGGGTCTCCTTATCCGGTGTGGCCGTCGCGTATATTCATTGTACGCATAGCTTTCAGCAGTCGTAAAACCACTTCATCCCAACCACACAACGGCACAGACAACGGGGCCTGGCTTAACACCAAACCCCGTTTCACGTAAAACATTGTA
>CAJKEF010000383.1 GCA_905198825.1 uncultured Collinsella sp.
AATCGATCGTGCTGGCGTGCTGCATTGCGGCCGCTACGGGCCTTGCTGTGGACGCTCGCCTGGTCGCGGCGTTTTGCCTTGGCGTTATTGCCACCTCGTTGGCCGAGATCGCACAGGGGGAACGCACACGCCGTGTAAGCAAGGCCACGAGTTACGCTTACATCATCGCGGCCGTCTTTGCGCCGCCGTTTGTGCCGTTTGCGCCTCTCGCCCTCTATGACATCGCGCGGCGCGCGCACCGCGAGCATGCCTGGGTCGCGCTGGGCATTGGCTCCGTCCTTGTCTTTGCGCTCGTCGCGGACCTTCGCGCCGATGCGCTCACCGCCCGAACGCTCCTGCTGACCGCCATCCTTTCGGTTGCCGCCACCTTGCTGTCGCTACGTACCGCCCAGTTGGAGCGCGAGCAGCAGCGCATGCGCCGTACCCGCGACGAGCTGCAGGAACGAGCCCTCGCGCTCGAGGCGCGCAACCGCGATCTTGCCGACCGCCAGGACTACGAAGTCGAGCTCGCGACACTCGCCGAACGCGCCCGCATCGCGCGCGAGATCCACGATAACGTCGGGCACCAGCTCACGCGCGCCTCGCTACAGACCGAGGCCCTGCGCGTGGTCCACGCCAACGAGCCCGGCGTCGCCGCCGATTTCGCCGATGTCAAACGCACGGTTGACGAGGCGCTCCAACTCGTGCGCGCCAGCGTCCACGCGCTCAACGACAATGCGACCAACCTCTCCGTGCAGCTCGAGCGCATCGTTGAAGGCGCGCGCTCGGACAGCGGTCCGCAGATTGAGCTTGAGGTTATGACCGAGCATGCACCCGCAAACGTCGCCAACTGCTTTGCGGCGGTCCTGCGCGAGGCGCTCTCCAACACCATGCGCCACGCTTGCGCCCATACTGTCACCGTACGGTGCATGGAGCATCCGTCGTTTTACCAGCTCGTCGTTACCGACGACGGAACGGGCGGGGTTCGGACAGGCGCCCGCAGCGCCACAGGGGGTATGGGGCTCGCCTCCATGCGCGAGCGTGTCGAGGCGCTTGGCGGCACCTTCACCGCCGGTCCGCACGCCGGCGTCGGCGGCTGGCGCGTGTTTGCCACCGTTCCCAAACAGCAAGGAGATGAGGGCCGATGAGGCTCATCGTTGTCGACGACGACCGCTTGGTGGTCGATTCGCTCAAGATTATCCTGGGCGCCCAGCCGCAGATCGAGATAGTGGGCACCGGCGCCGACGGCGACGACGCGGTGGCGCTCTACGCCGAGCACGCACCCGATATCGCGCTGCTCGACATTCAGATGCCAGGGCGCGACGGCCTTTCGGCGGCGCGCGAAATCCTTGAGCACGACCCCGCGGCACGCGTGGTGTTTCTGACGACATTCTCAGATGACGAGTACATTGTGTCGGCGCTCAAGTTGGGCGCCCGCGGCTATCTGATCAAAACCGATGTCGCCGCCATTCCGCCGGCGTTGGCACAAGTCATGGACGGCAAACGCGTGCTCGAGGGTAAGGCGATCGAGGATATCAACTTTGATGGAGCGGGCGTCGAGGCCGGCACGGCCCGCCGGCCCGCGGCCTTTGTCAGCCTGACCGACCGCGAGTTCGAAGTCGCCGAGCTTATCGCCCGCGGCCTCGACAACAAGGAGATCGCTGCCACCGCCTATATGGGCGAAGGCACCGTGCGCAACCACATCAGCTCGATCCTTGCAAAGATGGGCCTGCGCAACCGCACGCAAATCGCCATCGCCTACCTGCGAGGGTAATTACCCAACGACCGACCACCCCGGCATAGCAAAATGGCTGCCACCGATTTAATACCATTTCAAAACTATGCCGGTTTACTACGATGAATCGCCCACCTTCGACCACGGTAAATTGCGCGCTTGCAAAACCGCAGGTAGAACGCTTGCAATATTTAGAAAAATG
>CAJKEF010000384.1 GCA_905198825.1 uncultured Collinsella sp.
CCTCGATAATCTCGTCATAACGCTCCAGGCGTGCTAGCACGTTAATCAGGGCAAAGTGAGACTGCATGGACGAGCGCGCCAAGTCGTAGAGACGGCGTACCTCGGGCAGCGCACGCTCAAAGTCCTCTTGTTCGGCGTAAAAGCTGCAAATCTCGTGCTGGGCAAAATACAGCGCATCGGGAGCGCGAAGGATACGCACGGAACGGTCCTCCTCCATCACCGGCAGCACCATGCGCACCAGCTGGTTATCACAAAACTGCGTTTGAACCGGACCTGTCGCCAAAAGCTCGGCGACGGCGCACTTAGCCTCCAACTCCTCAACAAGACGGGAAAAGCCTTCAAAAGCACCTGTACGGTCAACTTTTGCCTGCTCGCGCAATTCAACAACACGGGCCACGTATGGGTCGTCGTCCTCTTCCATGACCTCCAACTCGTCAGCCGTATCGGCAAGCAGCAGATCGCGCAGCGCCGGCGGCAGCGTGCGATGGTCATCCCGCGGACGAGCATGAACCTCCGCAGGCTCAATCGTCTCCGGAGCGGTTGACTCATACGCCTCAAGCACACGCTTGCACGGCATATCGTCCATGTCCATGCTCTCAAGATCCTTGGCGACAGGCACGCAATTGGCCAGATAAGCCGCACGCCCAAAGGAATATGTTGCAATGACGCGCTCGCCCTGCTCGCCGTCGGGAGCCGCAATCTGAACATAGCAGCGCGCAATGCAGGCACCTGCGGCAAAGCAAGCCGCTGCCAGCGTAAGCGCCACGCGCGCGTCGTGCTCCGCGGCCCAAATCACACGCGCGTTCTCGTCCAACTCGCGCCAGACATCCTCCCGGGCGTCGTATTCACGTTGTGGCATGGCATCCACGACAGAGTGCCCAAACCGAACGAGCATAATCCCCTCGGCAACGTTTGCCCGATAGGTATAGTCGAGCCGTGTGACCACGTTAAGCGCCTCGACGATACGCGCGAAGCGGGTGCGCACGTCCCACTCACCGCCCGGCTGGCAAGCCACCGTTCCCGGTTTGCCCCACGGGTTGTCGCTCGAGGCCGTATCGAGCAGTCGGGGAACATCGTTGGTCGTCTTGGCGATATGCCACGCGTCAAAGAGCGCGCAGCCCTCAAGGCTCGGTGAGGATGCCGCGGGGACCAATCCGGCCCCGATGCGCTCAAGGATGCCGGAGAGGCGGTTGAGACGGCACTCGATGGCAAGCAGTATGTCAATCTCGTCCTGGTCCAGCAGGCTACGATCAAAATTGAGATAGAACAGCTTTGAGCGGTCAATGCGCGCTAGGCTCATTTCGGACTTGGCAGCAATGGCGCGCAGGCGGGGCAAGTCGATCTCGCTCATCAGGGCGGCGGCATAACGCTCGATACCGCTCGGATTCTCGGCATGGTCAACACGATAAAGCAGCGTCTCGATAGCATCGGGGAGCGGTGCCGTGTCAAAGCCCAAAAACACCTCGACCGGCTCGGGCAACTTTACGAGTTTGATCTTGTCGACAACGTTTTGCATGCCTGCATCGAGACCGTCGACGCCCGCCGTGTTCGCAAGAGCGCTTTCGGAGTTGGCAAATATCACGTAGCGCAAGAACATCGAGGCCATGAACTCGCCGAAAGGAAGGGCGCGGGTCGAATTCCATGTCTCGTGGTCGGACTGCTCGCGCATGGGGCCTTCGGGAGAGCCGGCAGTTCGCGCACACGCGCGCATTGCACCGTTAGCTTCCCTCACCATAATCTCGCCAATACTGGAATCGGACTCGTGAAGGACCAGCTCCATGTCAGGGTCCTCGGGCAACGGTACTTCCCGAACAGGACGATCAACCTTATAAACCTTGCCCGACACGCTCACGTAGCCCAAGAGCGATATATGAGTTTTGCCGACGAATTCGACGACATAGCACGACTCT
>CAJKEF010000385.1 GCA_905198825.1 uncultured Collinsella sp.
GCTCGGCAATGGTGAGGGTGTCCTGCGCGGCCGTGGTCACGCCGCCAAAGAGCACATGGTTCCAGGGGTAGTCGTCAAACGTCGCGATCTTGAGCCCCGCCGGCAGCGAGGGACCAAGCTGCGCCAGCGCCTCGGTCAGGCGCAGGAAGACCAGGCCGTTGACAGCGATAAGGCCGAGCCTTTTGCCCGCATAGCCGCGGATGGTCTCGTCCAAGCGGCCAACGCCAGTGGCACCGCCATCGGCCAAGGTGACAACCTCGCCGGCAAGGCCGCGTCGCGACAGCTCGTGGGTAAAGGCCTCGGCGCGCTCGCGACGCACGGGGCTGTCGTCGCTTGCCTCGGTGAGCAGGCACAGGCGCTCGCTGCCCGCAGCAGCCAAGGCGTCTACCAAGCCGGCGACCAGCTCACGGTTGTTAGATGTCACCAGATCGACACCGCCGTCGGCAACATCGCGGTCGAGTAGCACAACGGGCAGGCGCTCCGCTGCCGCGACGATCGCCTCGTCATTGCCTCCGCAGGTGTTGACGACCAAGCCGTCCACGCCGGCATCGATAAGCCTGGTGAGCGACTCGGCCTCCTTGGCGGGATCGTTGCCGCTAATGGCCGTCATAAGCGAACAGCCGCGCGCGGCGGCGCTGGCGGAAAGCCCTTCGAGCATGGCGCTCGAGAACGGGTTGGCGATGTCGGCCAGGATCACGCCGATGAGGTTGGTGCGCGAGCTGCGCAGATTGCGCGCAGCGGCACGCGGGCGATAGCCGGTGCGCTCGATGACCTCGGCAATACGGGCACGGGTTTCCTCGGTCATTTGCCCGGGACGGTTGTTGAGATAGCGCGAGACCGTGGCCGGACTCACGCCCGCCTCGGCGGCAATGTCCTTAATCCTCATCTGCGCCATAGCGCACCCCGTTTCCCAATTGTCAGCAGTCTGAGCCATTTTAGGCATTTTTTAAAAATCTCGGTTGCAAAACGCTGTAGGTGAGTATACTACAACTCGAAACGAAACCGATTTCGTAAACCGATTTCGGAAAGCGTTGGCACGGAGGTGCAAAGATGTACCCTACCGTCTTGGCACCTCCGTGCCAACGCCATATCAAAGGTGTACGCACGAGCAAGAAGGAGCTGCACGACCATGGATAAAACGGTTCTTACCTTCGGCGAGATCATGATGAGGCTCTCGCCCAAAGACCATCTGCGCATTGAGCAGGCGACCGAGTTTGATGTCCGCTACGGCGGCGCCGAGGCAAACACCGCGCTTTCCCTGGCTTACCAAGGCGACAAGGCCGCTTACGTCTCCGTTGTCCCGGCCAACCGTCTGGGCGAGTGCGCGCTGCGCTCGCTGAAGGCCTACGGCGTCGACACCACGCGCGTCGTGCGTCAGGGCGACCGTCTTGGCTCCTATGTGTTTGAGGTCGGCGCCTCGCAGCGCGGCAACGGCTGCGTCTACGACCGCAAGTATTCCGCCATCAACATGGCCAAGCGCGACGTCTTTGACTGGGACGAGATCCTCAAGGGCATCGATGTCTTCTATTTCTCCGGCGTGACCCCCGCCGTCTCCGATGAGATGGCCGCCGCCTGCAAGGAGGCGCTCGCCGTCTGCCGCGCCAAGGGCATCACCACCGTGTGCGACGTGAACTATCGCGGCAAGATGTGGTCGCCCGAAAAGTCGCAGGCCACCATGAAGGAGCTCCTGCCGCTCGTCGACATCTGCATCGCCAACGACGAGGATGCGCCTGCCGGCCTCGGCATGACCTGCGTCTCTGGTTCCCTTGCCCACGGCATCGAGGAGCGCGACACCTACGTCGAGATGGCCCGCCAAATCTGCGCCGAGTACGGCTGCAAGAAGGTCGCTTCGGTCGTCCGCAACATCTCCTGCGTCGAGCGCTCCATCTGGATGGGCATGCTCT
>CAJKEF010000386.1 GCA_905198825.1 uncultured Collinsella sp.
TGCAAAAACTCGGTATTGGCGCTGTGCTCATCAATCCGCCGCTCGAGTCCGATAGCCACGGCTATGATACGCGCAGCCTGCGCCATATCGACCGTCGCCTGGGTGGGGATGCCGACTTTGCCGCCGTGTGCGAGACGCTGCACGACCATGGCATCCGCGTGGTGCTCGATGCCGTCTTCAACCACGTCGGTCGCGGCTTTTGGGCCTTCCGTGATGTGCGGGAGCGCAAGTGGGACTCGCCCTACAAGGACTGGTTTCACATCAGCTTTGACGGTGACTCGTGCTACGGCGACGGCTTTTGGTACGAGGGCTGGGAGGGCCATTTTGAGCTTGTGAAGCTCAACCTGCAAAACCCCGCCGTGGTCGATTACCTGCTCGAGTCCGTGCGCCGCTGGGCCGAGGTCTTCGGCGTCGACGGTCTGCGACTGGACGTCGCCTATATGCTCGACCGCGACTTTATGCGCCGCCTGCATACTTTTACCCGTGAGCTCAAGCCCGACTTTGTGCTGATCGGCGAGACGCTCCACGGCGACTACAATCAAATCGTCAACGACGAGATGCTCGACTCCTGCACCAACTACGAGTGCTACAAGGGCCTGTACTCCAGCTTTAACTCGGTCAACATGTTCGAGATCGCCCATTCGCTGCACCGCCAGTTTGGCGGCGACCCGTGGTGCATCTACCGCGGCAAGCACCTGCTGTCGTTTGTCGACAACCACGATGTGCCGCGCCTGGCAAGCATCCTCACTGACAAGTCGTGCCTGCGCCCTGCCTATGGCATGCTCTTTGGCATGCCGGGCATCCCGTGCGTCTACTATGGCAGCGAGTGGGGAATTGCTGGTGAAAAGGGCGGCCCCGATGGCGACTGGGCGCTGCGCCCTGCGCTCGATGAGCCTGCGCCCAACGAGCTGACGACGTTCATCACGCAGCTTGCGCACCTTCGCTCGGCCGACGACGCAGCTGCCCGTGCTCTCAACTACGGTGCCTACCGCAACGTGGTGATCCAGAACAAGCAGCTGCTGTTCGAGCGCGCCTGTGACGGCGCGACGGTGCTCGTGGCGGTGAACGCTGTGGGCGAGCCTTACACCTTTGGCGCCGGCGAGCTCAACGGCTCCTTCGTCGACCTGCTTGCCGACGATGCGCCCACGGTCGAGCTGACGGGTACCCTTGAGCTTGCGCCCTACGAGGTGCGCTATCTGCTGAGGGCCTAGCTCGTGGCCGCGCCGGACGAGGGCTATCAACATATTGAGCATGGGTTTGAACCCGTGTTTGACGAGCACTCGCGCGTTTTGGTGCTGGGGTCGTTTCCCTCGGTGCTTTCGCGTGCCAATGATTTTTATTACGGCAACCCCCAGAATCGCTTTTGGCGCGTGATGGCCGCGTGCCTCGGTGTGCCCGTGCCGCCCAACGAGGGCGACCTTTTGGCGGACAGCGAGCCTGCGACGCTCGACGCCTCGATTGCCGCCAAGCGATCCATGCTGCTGAACGGCGGCGTAGCCCTGTGGGATGTGATTGAGAGCTGCGACATTAAGGGCTCGAGTGACGCGAGCATTCGCAACGTTGTGCCGGCACATATCGAGTGCATTACCGATGCCGCGCCGATCGAGGTCGTTGTCTGTAACGGCGGTACGGCAGGGCGACTCTACAAACGCTACTTGCAAGATCGGACGGGGCTGCCCGCCATCGTCCTGCCCTCGACAAGTCCTGCCAATGCCGCCTGGCGCCTGGAACGTCTTGTTGAGCGTTGGCACGAAGCCGTTGATTGGCGGGCTTCTTCGATTTAGCTGTTTGAGTGCTTGGCAAGGTGCTTCATAGACACGCGCCAGATCGGCGCGGGCAGCTCAGGCTTGGCGTAAATCATGCCATCGGTGTCGACGCCACCCGCTGCGGC
>CAJKEF010000387.1 GCA_905198825.1 uncultured Collinsella sp.
TCTCGTCGGTGAAACGCGCGTTTCCCGCCAGCCCGGTCATCGCAGTGTTTGGCGCTGCCGGCGGCAAGGCGCAGGAGCGCCGCGAGCAGCTTCCGCGCGAGGCCGCACCGTATTCCGACCTGATGATCTTTGCCAACGAGGATCCAGCTCACGAGGACCCGATGAAGGTCTGTCGCGAGCTTGCCGAGCATGTTCCCGACGATACGCCGAACAAGATCATCCTCGACCGCGAAGCCGCTGTGCATGCGGCGTTCAAGGCGGCGCGCGAGGAGTACGTCAACCCCGATGCTCCCACCATTGTCTTGCTGCTGGCAAAGGGTGACGAGGAACTCATGCATGTGGGCGACGAGTTCGTGCCCATCGAGAGCGACCTTTCGCTGGCCAATCGCCTAATCGATGTTACCCAGTTTGACAAATGAACCATGATGGCGGCGGCGCCCTGAGTGCGCTGTCGCCATAAGCGTGTTCCCTCAATCAAAACATGCCGTCCAAGTCCAAACCCTTCTACGTAAACGGAGTAACCATGTCCCACAACACCCTGCCGACCGTTGCCGAGCTTTCGGGCGAGATACGCGAGCGCTTGGCCAAGGTCAAGTACGTCTTTACCGACCTGGATGCCACGATGCTCGCACCCGGCTCGTGCGTGCTGCGCGACAACGACGGCAACCCTTCGACCAAACTCGTCGAGGCCGTCGTGGCGCTCGCTCGCGCTGGTATTCAGGTGGTTCCCACCTCGGGCCGCAACCGCACCATGATCCACGAGGACGCGCGCGTGCTCGGCCTCAACTCCTACATTGGTGAGATGGGCGGCCTGGTTATGTACGACCTCAAGGCCAACGATTGGGAGTACCTGACGGGCGACATGCCCTACGACCCCGCCTGCGGTCTCACGCCGCACCAGGTGATCGAGCAGACCGGCGTGTGCGAGAAGATCCTTGCCCGCTGGCCGCACAAGATCGAGTATCACAACGACATGTCGACCGGCTACAAGTACCGTGAGGTCACCGTTGGCATGCGCGGCGATGTGCCTGACGATGAGGTCCAGGCCATCCTGGACGAGGCCGGCTGCGGTCTGGTCTGGGCTTGCAACGGCCATCTGACTCACCTGTCCAAGCCGACGACGCTCGAGCTTAATCGCGTCGAGGACGGCCGCGCCTTCAACATCAATCCGGCGGGTCTCAACAAAGGCGTTGCCATTGCGCGCTTCTGCGAGCACCTGGGGATCGAGCTCGAGGAGACGCTTGCGCTCGGCGACTCCGAGTCCGACTTCTACATGGCCGACCATGTTGGCATGTTCTGCCTGGTCGAGAATGGTCTGACGAGCGCCGGTGCCCCGGAGTTCTTGGACGCCTACGACAATGCCTATATTACGCGCGGCAAGATTGTCGACGGTTGGGTGGCAACGGCCGAGCTGTTGGTCGCGGCCCGTTCGTAGCGCGACGCATCACGCATGGTCGCATTTTTCGAGAGAGAATCTGGTGAGGTAATGTCCGATATCGATAATCTGGCCGGGGACACGCGTCCGATCGGCGTGTTCGACTCGGGCCTGGGCGGCTTAACGGTCGCGCGCGCGATCGCAACGGCGCTTCCGCACGAGTCCGTCTACTATTTCGGTGACACTAAACGCTGCCCTTATGGCACCCGCACCGAGGACGAGGTTCGCTCGTTTGCGCTGCAGGCGGGCCGCTGGCTATCGAGGCACGACGTTAAGATCATGGTCATCGCCTGCAACACGGCGACCGCCGCGGCCTTGCGTCTGGCTCAGCAAGTGCTTGACGTTCCCGTGATCGGCGTGATCGCCCCGGGCGCACGCGCCGCCATCAACAGCACGCGTACGCGTCGCGTGGGCGTGCTCGCCACCAACCTCACCATTCGCTAAACTTG
>CAJKEF010000388.1 GCA_905198825.1 uncultured Collinsella sp.
AAGGAGCTTCGAATTGATCTATTTTGCACCGATGCCGCTGATTTTGATGTATGTTAGGCAACAACTGGGGAACATCAGTCGGCACTTACACTCCAGTAAAGCCCTGCGGCGGCAAATGCCGCCGCATTATGCAATAAATAACCCCTCGTCAATGCTGAAAACTCCCGTTTTTGCACGTCGCCTGGGTACCCACCCCGTCAGTCCGCCTCTGTTCTGGCCCCGTACACCCTGCCTTCGGGCGTGGAAGTGCTTGTTTGAGCGAACTCCGGGCAATCCAACTCGATGACTTGCATGTCGTCGATGGCTGGGGCATCGTTGATTGTCGGGTCGTTCAGCGAGATGCCTTCGAGCACGGCGTGTTCGAGCTCAAGTACACTACGCTGCTCTGCATCTTGACAGAGGAGCTTATCAATACGCTTCTTTTCCTCGATAAATCTCCTGAGCACAAATCGTCGCAGCTCTTCTTGCTTAATTGCAAAATCTTTGGGTAGGCGCGATGGGCGAATGCCCTCCTTTCGCTGGATCGCCTCCATGACCCTGGCGAAGGCGCTGGCGTGCATAAAGGAATAGCGACTGACGGTAATGATTCCGTAGCCCATGGACGCCAGCGCGTTCTTGCGCTCTTCGTCAATGGCGCGGTCTTCTTCGGCATCGTGCTGAAATCCGTTGTATTCGATGTCGGTTCGGGACCGCTTAAGATATGCATCCATATAGAACTTTTCGCGCCGCGTGAGGTCTTTTGCGGCGGCTGTGACCTTTACTTCGTAGTCGGTCTCGATCTCGCTAATGCCCAGCCCGCCCTCGCGTCTGGGCAGCGTGAGCATCATGACAAACGCCGTTTCCATCGGCGAGCGGCATCCGTCCCGCACGCAACGGACGGCTTTTCGGGCAAGTTCGAGCCCCTTGCAGTCGGTGAGGGAGTTAAAAAAGTGCTTGAGACTCGAGGTCGAGGTGAGCGCGAAGCGCTCGGTGTAGGCTGTCGAGGCATCGCGCCCAAGGGAATAGGCGCCACACAGTTCGAAGTAGTACTCCACAAGTTCGCGAAAGGGGAGATAGGTTGCCGCCTGAAGCGCACAGAGTTCGACGCCAACAATATAGATGTCGTCAGCGAGTTCGATAAAGCGCGAGCCCGAGAAACGCTTAGACGATACGTGGCATTTGCAGTCCGGTATGTTGCGCACGTTTGCGCGCTCGAACACCGTTGTATCGAGCGGGGCGTCGTCATCGAGGGCGACATTGTGCCTGGCGAGCCAGTTGGCGGCAGAGTCGAGCAGTTCCTTGCTGGGGCGCGCCCCGTAGATTTTGGCAGGGCTGCAGGGCTCGGTGCCAATTGCGGATACCGAGTATGCGGCTTGGTAGACCGCTTTTGCCGTGTTATGTGAAAGCACGATACTCATACAGCTAGCATGGCAGACCAGGCGGCGGGGTTCGCGATAAACGCCAAGGCAAAATGTTGCGACATAACGAAAGCTGTCCAAGAGTTTGACGCCAATGATGGAGAAAGATGCCATTTGGAACATTGTCGCAGCTCGCTGGCTACGCAGGCCTCCACAACTGATGCTGGTCAGCGCCGTTTTGATTCAAAAGCGGCGTCAAAAATGATGTGTAATTTGGCTTGAACATGCGCAAACGAAGTTCTTAGTTGTACTTAGTTGTGCGGCGGCTAGGCTCCGATGGCCGGGGGCCGCGTGCGCGGTGCCGAAAAAACGGGCCGATATCCACTTGGATATCGGCCCGCATTGCGTCGCTTGAGAGGGGCGTCTCGGCGTGTCGCTATTGCGTGGGGCGCTATCGTCTGGCGAGTATCGCTCGCGAATGGCGCTTTTACTTGGCAAATAGGTTCTTGAGGTTGAACTCGGCCTGGACGGTACGGAGCATGAGG
>CAJKEF010000389.1 GCA_905198825.1 uncultured Collinsella sp.
GCACACATTTCCTACACAACTGTGCCCTCAACTGACGCTTGCCAGTTGATAGCTACCGCTCGCCGAGCACATCTTTATATAGAGTGACCCCTTGGCTAGAGCCGATATGCGCCCCTGGCCAAAGCGCAGCCGGCATCTAGCAGTTCATCGCGCTCCTCCACCGAAAAGCCCTCGGCGTACACGCGCACCACCGGTTCGGTCCCGCTGGGACGGATCAGTAGCCAGGTGTCATCCTCAAATGCCAGACGCAAGCCGTCCATATGGCTTACGCTCTGCGGCGCCTTGCCGCATATCGACTTGGGATTCACGCCGGGAAGCAGCGTGCGCAACGTCTCGGCATCCTCGGCCTCAAGGCGCAAATCTCGACGTCCGTAACTCGTCTTGCCAAAGCTCGCCTCGAGCTGATCGATAAGCACGCCCAAGGGCGCGCCGGTCTTGGCCATGAGCTCGCACAAAATCAGGCAGGCAAGGATGCCGTCGCGCTCGGGCATGTGCGCGGCGATACCGATACCACCGGCCTCTTCACCGCCCACGAGAACGCCGCCCTTCTTCATCTCGGCGGCTATATATTTAAAACCGACGGGCTTGATGACCACGCGGCAGCCGAGTGCCTCGGCAATGCGACGCACAAGCGTGGAGCATGAAAGGTTGACGACGACGCGTCCCTTCAGATTGCGATACTGGACCAAATCGCCCAAAACGAGCGCCATGATCTGATGTGGATGTATATATCTGCCGCGCTCATCAACCGCGCCGATACGATCGGCGTCGCCATCAGTCACCAGACCGGCGCACGCCCCGTCTTCGACAACTGCGCGCTCACAAGCATCCACCCACGGCTCGACCGGGTCGGGGCAGATATCTCCCCTATCGGTCGTCTCGTCGGCGTGAATCTCATGGACTTCGACGCCAAGCTCTCGAAGCAAGTCGGCAAGATATCCCTGCGCAGCTCCGCCCATGGGGTCAACCACCACACGCATATGCGCGGCGCGAATGGCATCCGCGTCGACAAACGATGCCACCGCTCGCATATAGTCGGGAATGATATCTGCCGTGCGGTATTGCCCCTCAAGCCCCAGCGGCTCGGCGGCCATCGTCTCCTCGAGCTCTTCGATGACATCCTGGTTGGCCGTCGAGCCATCACCCATCCGCAGCTTGAGGCATAGATAGCCCTGCGGATGATGCGAGCCCGTCACCATAAGCGCGCCGCATGCCTCGCCGTCATACGCAGCCGCCCACGTAAGAGCGGGAGTCGGCACCGGTCGAGACACGAGCACGGCATCGAGCCCGTGGGCGGCAATCACGCCCGCCGCGAGCTCGGCGAACTCGCGCGCTTGCGGCCGAGTGTCAAATCCTACATATACCGTTTTACCGGGATTCGTCTTTTGCCATAGCCTGCCGATAGCATCAGTGACACGAGCGACGTTATTGATAGTAAAGTCTCCGTCGACGCGAGCTCGCCAACCGTCAGTTCCAAAGTGAATTATCGCGCACACGCGCAGACACCTCGCAGTGTTTGGATCATGGTACGCATGAGGTATACCCGCAACGGGCATCCGGCAAGCCGCCGGCACGCTCGTTCACCGTTTAGGCAAAAGCGTCGAGGTGCGCACCGCCAACAAAAAAACCGCCCCAGCGGGGGGCGGTGATTCGATACTCCCATTTTCGGGTTCTATATATTGAGCGCATCTGCCATAGCGGCTGTCGTAACCGCCGTGGTTCCGCAGCAGCTGCCTACCATTGCGGCGCCCGCCCGCTTCCACTCGACGCATGCGCGAGCGAAGGCTTCGGGGTCCTCATGCCACACGGGATCATCCTGTGTCTGAACCGGATTTCCCGCGTTGGGACGCACCGTGACGGGAGTAGTCGCCGATGCAACCA
>CAJKEF010000390.1 GCA_905198825.1 uncultured Collinsella sp.
TCTTCACCGCCATTTCCACCAGCAAGGCGCCCTCGCAGATTTTACACGCCCTATAGCGACAGGGCCTTTACGGCCGAAATCTCTTATGGGAAGGACCCGCAAATGCGAGCATCAGAAGATTCCGCACCTGAAACGCCACCACGCGCACACGCGAAAAACGCTTGCTGTTCAAGCGTTGAACGGATTTGCTGCGATGCAGGAGGTAGGCAGATGGGCAACGCGCACGCGCAAGGCGCATGGACGATATCGGAGGTCGAACGCTTGACGGGACTGCCGCGTCGCGACATCCAGCGATGCTGCTACAGCGGGAAAGGAGGGCTCGGCATCGTAGATGTCCCGAACAGCACCTGGGGCAGAAGATGCTACGGCGTTGCCGAGATGGCGGCGCTCTACGTTGTGCAGCTCGAACGGCTCGCAGGGGAAAGCCTGCCCGAAATCGGCCGAAAGCTCCGCGAGGAAACGGGCGCGGGCTCCCCTAATCCCGCCGCTCAACTGGCCGTTCACTCAGCTCGGCTCGAAGAGCGCTGCGAGACTATCGCAGGACAGCTCGCCCGTGCACGCGCGCTGCGCATCGCACTGCGAGAAGACGACCCGCAAGGCGCCCTAGGCTCGTTCGTGGAGCGCTGCGTCGGCGACCAGCTCGTAGCCGCCCTTCGCACGCTGGTCGAAGAGGGGTCCTGCGAATGCGGGCAGGCGAACGTCTCCGCAGGTCGCAAAACGCTTGCACCCGATAGCCTCTTTGGCCTGGGCAGCGCACTCGACGCCGGATGGCTCACCCGCGAGCTTTCGCCGACCGCGCAGGCGCAAGAGCGCCCCAGCAAGAAGCAGGCGGAAATCGAGCTCGGCCTCGCAGGCGCCATCGACGCCGCGCACAACTGCACAGGCGTTTCCCGCGATTTTGCGCGAAAAGCCCTGAGCTGGGCGTTCGATGCGCCGGGCATTGATATGGCCGTAGAGCTTTGGCTGGGAGCAGGGTCGTTCGAGCTCGTCTCCCAAGCGCTTCGACCGTAAGCAGGACGCCCAACATCCGCACTACGTTATTAGAGAAAGGAACGAACCCATCATGAGGAAATCAACGTTATTCGCAGCAAGCGGCGCAGCACTGGCGCTAGCCCTCGCGCTCGCAGGTTGCAGCGCGGCGCCGCAACAATCGACCGTCGAACAGAAAACGACTGCGGCCCAACAAGAAGAACCAGCTCAGCAAAGCGAGCCGATTAAACCCTCTCCGGATAAATACACCTGGTACGTGAAAGACTACCGCGGAACGAATGCGGCAGCGGTAGGATATACCGCACTCGACGAGATGCGCCACGACCGGTATGGGAAAGCTACCTTGGGAATAGTTTACGTGAGCGCAGACGGCACATACATAGACCCTTCGGACGAAGAATCGCTGAAGCAATATGTGGTCTACGATCAAAACCTTAAGCCCAATACCGAAATCAAACTTGAATTTCAGAAGCAGGAAGATGGCTCCGAATACGACAACCTGGTAGTTAGAAAGTCCCAGGAAGAAATCGTTTTGGCGGTGAAGAAAATCAGTGAAGCCGATGCGTCTGCACCCTGCATGACGGCAATAGACTCGTCTCCCGACAAATACTCGCGCGCACTTCGCGATTACGTTGGTCGCAATCTTGCAGAGTGCGGCTATATAAGCATTGCCGGATCTCTTGCGGATCACTATGGCAGCGGATACATCACGATGAATATAATCGCCGACGACGGTAGCTATATCGAGATAAGCGACGAGGAATCCCTCGCCAACTACCTGGTAGTTGGGCAAAGCATGGAGCCGAATACGATGATTTCCATGGAGTTTAGCAAAAAGGCCGATGGAACTGAGTACGACAATCTGGTTAGTAGCCAAAGCGTCAG
>CAJKEF010000391.1 GCA_905198825.1 uncultured Collinsella sp.
CGGCTAGCGAGCCATATTCGCTCCCCAAAGGCACTCATTGGGGACAGACTTAAATGAGTGCCCCTGGGCACCAAGTTGATTGCCAAAGAGCCCCGTCAAGTTGCGGTGGAATAGTTCTTGTTTTTCGGCTTATGCCGCCCAAATAGGAACTATTCCACCGCAACTGCGTTTTGGGCGGAGATGCGCAACAGAATCGCGCCATTTGGATAAATACGCTTGTGGTTTCTTTAAAGACGCCTTAAACGCCGCTGAATATCTTTGGAAAGAAATGCCTGCTCGGTATTATGCTGCTCGTATATGAACGGTAGCAGTCAGGAGACCACGTGCGAAACAACGCATCGCGGGACGAGTATATGCCGCAGCATAGCAGCAGATATGAGACGAAGGGCACGTCTTCGCGTGGCCTTGCCGACGCTCGCGTCCGCGTGACGAAGATTGCCGCCATTGGGATGCTAACGTTGGCGGTTATTATCCTCGGAATTACCGCCAAAACCTATGCGTCGGAGCGAATGGCACACTCAGATGCGTCAACGGTACAGACGCAAAACGAGAAGGTTTCAAAGTCCAAAGCGTCGGCAGATCAAGCTCTGTCGACGGCAGATCTCAAGACGAGACTTTCGAAGGCGGACTTCAACGATATCCCTTCGGGTGATACCGTTCAGACCTTCTCGTTGGTAGATAACAAGACTCCTACCTTGGAGAATGAGAGCCTTGCCTTGCTCCAGGATGCCCTGAGTCGGGCGCAGGAGCTAGGCGATGTGGGCGTGGTGTTCTACGACCTGTCAAGCGGCAAGGGCGTGACGTATAACCCCGATGTCGAGGTTTACGGCGCGAGTAGCTACAAGGCGCTCTATGCGTTGTACATCTGCGAATCTCTGGTCGAGACGGGTCAGGTTTCACTCGATGATTCCCTTGGCACCTATGGTGGCTACAACATGGGTTGGCAGACGGTGCGCGACCTGATCGATGCCGCGGTCGTTAATTCGGACAACGATTCGTTTATTGCGTTACGCGCGGCGTTTGACCGTGTCGGTTACGAGGATTGGATTGCCAGTCTTGGCATCGATTACGATACCGCACTCGATCCGATGAGTGATTTTCCCACCTATTGCCCGCGCACCTCGGCCAAGTTGTGGCGCGAGATGAGCGAGTATTTGAGCCGTGATACCGAGACGTCGCAATGGCTATCGGATCTTCTGGCCTCTACGACCCGGTCCTTTATCCGCGACGGCATTGCGGACGACCAAGCCCTGGTGCGCAACAAGGCCGGCTGGATTAGCGAGGATGGTTGCTATTCGACATGCGATGCGGGCCTCATCGATGTCGATGGCGACACCTACATTATGAGCATCATGACATCGATGCCATGGAGTGATCGCTCGAGTGAGCTGGTGGCTGCGATTGCTAAGATATTCTTTGATACGCGAGCTGCGCTGGCCTAACGTGTTCGTTTGACGAGGTCAAACAAAATGCTGGTACCATACCCTGGTTGAGAATTTCGTATAGGTTTGGGGAATGGCATGGCTACCATCGCGATTATCGGTGCGCTCGAAAAAGAGATCATGCAGATTAAGGAAGAGTTGGGCAACGTTTGCATGGTGCAGGAGGCGGGCTTGAACGTTGTGACCGGCGGGCTCGACGGCCTGTCGATTGTCGCCACGACGGCGGGTATGGGCACGGTAAACGCTGCCGCCGCAACACAGCACCTCATTAGCAAGTATGCTCCACAGGCAGTTGTGTTTTCTGGTATCGCAGGTGGCCTGAATCCCAAGCTCCATATCGACGATGTCGTCATTGGCAAATGCCTGCGCTATCTAGATACCGATACCGCGCTTATCGCCGAGTCCGCACCGGGGCTCGAGGAGTTTGGCT
>CAJKEF010000392.1 GCA_905198825.1 uncultured Collinsella sp.
GCTACTGATTATCTGATGGAGACCCTGCGCGATATGGGGTTTGGGCCTGAGCGTTCCAATAAGGGCAACGTGCTCGTTGAGCTTGGCGGCGAGGGTGAGCCGCTCGTACTGGCGAGCCATGTCGATACCCTGGGCGCCATGGTGCGTTCCATTAAGGACAATGGTCGCCTGCGCCCCACGACCCTCGGCGGGCATCAGTGGTCTACGGCCGATGGCGAGAACTGCACCGTTTATACGCGCGATGGCAATGTCTACACGGGTGTGGTCCTCAATACCGAGCCTTCGGCGCACGTGGCCGATGAGCCGGTCAAGACCATCGAGAAGAACATGGAAATCCTGCTCGACGAGAATGTCGACAGCAAGGATGACGTGCTTGAGCTGGGCATTCAGACGGGCGACATCATCGCTATGGATCCGCGTACCACGGTGACGGAGAGCGGCTACATCAAGAGTCGCTTCCTTGACGACAAGCTGTCCGCGGCGATTCTGCTGGGTCTCGCCCGCGCCGTCGCCGCTGGCGAGGTGACGCTTTCGCGCAAGGTATCGCTGCTCTTTACGGTGTACGAGGAGGTCGGCCACGGCGGAGCCTTCGTGCCGGCCGACACGCGCGAGATGATCAGCGTGGACATGGGCTGCGTGGGCGACGACCTGGGCTGCACCGAGCGCATGGTTTCGATCTGCGCCAAGGATTCGGGCGGTCCGTACAACTACGACCTGGTAACCACGCTGTCCAACATCGCGCGCGAGCTCGAGCTTGATTACGCCATCGACGTGTACCCACATTACGGCTCGGACGTTGAGGCCACGCTTTCTGCCGGCTACGACATTCGCCATGGCCTGATCGGCCCCGGCGTGTACGCGAGCCACAACTACGAGCGCAGCCACATGGACGGCGTGCGCAACACCTACGAGCTGGTCCGAGCCTA
The DNA here is from genome assembly GCA_905198825.1 of uncultured Collinsella sp. GTDB lineage: Bacteria > Actinomycetota > Coriobacteriia > Coriobacteriales > Coriobacteriaceae > Collinsella. The sequence goes on from CAJKEF010000392.1 coordinate 927, forward strand.
CGTACAACGCTAGGGGAGCAGCTTGCGACTCGGCTGACCAATTGCTCTAAGGCCCGATTGCTCGGGCCTTTTTTCGCTTCAGTCTGTTTAGTATTATACTGTATGTAACTAATTAACTTTACGTTTGGAATACTTAACGAGGTGATGCGGCGTATGGATACATTTGAGTACTTGTCTATGGGTGATGCCGCCCGCCTGTTGGGCGTTACGAAAGCCCGCATATCTCAACTTGCCGCATCGGGAACGCTCGCGTGCGATATTGTGGGCGGACGGAAGATGGTTGAGTATGATTCTGCGGTCGCTTATCAAAAGGTCCGCAAACGTGGACGCCGTCCTGCGGCCGATGTGGGGCGCAAGTTTACGCTGATGTCCGCCGATTACGAGGTTGCGCGTGTTTCGTTTGATCCGACGCGCGAGTTTTCCTTCGAAATCGCCGAGGTGCTCGATGCGCTGAGGATGCCGTTTGGCACGTGCTCGAGCTCTTCTCCTGCGGTGAATAAACGGGAGCTCAACGTGTGGTGGAGCCATCGGTCGGTGCCCGATGTTCGCCCTGGACTCGTCTCGCGCTATCGTGAACTGGGAATTGCCAGTGGCATCGAGGTTCCGGTTCGGTGCCTGGGCCTATCGCTTTCGGATTGCTATTGGCTGCGGCCGACTGATTGCGACGAACTCAAATGGCAAAACATCAATTACTTTGAGAACGAATTTGAGCGATCGGCGCCCGAAGAGCGTTCGGGTTGGCTGGAAGGCATCGGTCTTAAAAATCCGGATAACACGTCCGAGGGCGAGCTCCCTAAATCGTGGATGATTCGCAACGGCGTTCGCGTTCTGGTCAAGGGGTGCGGCATGGACGACCAACGGCCCTTTAACGAAGCGGTTGCAACGGCTCTGCATCGTCGCTTGCTTCCCAAGGGGGAGTTTGTTCCTTACACGGTTGAG
>CAJKEF010000393.1 GCA_905198825.1 uncultured Collinsella sp.
TCGGCGTATCGAGTGCATGCGGCGAAACAGGCACTTCGATAGAATTCCTCCAACGATATACAGGTTAAATATACGCAGTTGCAGGGGGCAAACTTGAGCATAGGCCCTGCAATACGGGTGTATTGCAGGGGTTTTGGCAGGTTGGAATTATTCTCTAGAAGCTATAAAGGTGAGTGTATTACATGCGTACGCCCAAGAAAGATTTCACGCTCGTTTCTGGTGAATGTTGTACGTTTGTAATGTTGTTCACAATCGATTACTCTAGTGCAATAAAGTAGTGGTTATAAGATTGGCTATTATAGCCAATACTGTATTTGACCATTCATATTGCATGCTCATTAAGGGAGGCCAGTGATGTCATCGACGCAAAAACGAGCCATCCTGCAGGTGCGCATTCGCGAAGAGGACAAGCAGCATGCCGAGCATCTCTACGACGCCATGGGCACATCGCTTGCCGAGGCCGTTCGCCTTTTTGTCGCGCAGAGCATTTTGATGCGCAAGCTCCCCTTTCAACCGGTCGCCGTGCGCTCAAAGGACGGCACCGCCGCCTATGGATCGCTCAAAGCATATGGTGACCCCAATCGCCGCGCCGAGGAGCGCAATGCCTGGATTGAGTACCTTGTCACGGAAAGCGACGATTCGATTTTGGATCCCGAGGAAGTAGATATCCATGAGTAGCACCATCATCGACGAGACCGTCATCCTACGCTACCTGCTTGACGACGACGAAGTTCTGTCACCGCGCGCCGCCAAGGTCATCGCCACGCGCACCGCTCGCGTCTACCCCGAAATCATCACACGCGTCGTGGTCACGCTGCGCGACGCCTATAAGGTTCCCCGCGTTGAGATTGCTGCGGCCTTGAAAAGGCTGCTCGATGACGTCATGGTCGACGAGCCCACCGTTGTCGCCCTTGCCGTCAAACTCTTTGGCAAGACCCATATGGACTTTACCGACTGCCTCCTCGCAGCCCGAACCGCCATCTACAACGATGATGTCGTGAGCTTTGGCAAGCCCATCATCCAAGGCATGATCGATTACCGTCGCAAGCGCCAAACCGCAGCCGAAGCCCGCAGCCGAAGCACCGACGCCCGCGGCCACGGCACCGACTCCACCATCGACAAGCTCCGCCACCGCCCCCGCAGCTAACCCCATCCCCTCCTAAGTTGCGGTGAAATACGGACTGTTTTATGCCTTTAAAGGCCTCAACAGTCCGTATTTCACCGCAACATATTGAAGGTTGGCTGCGAACGATTTCGCTATCGGGAGTCGGCGTAGGGTTTTGTTGTCGGAATGCCATAACCGCGCATCATGGCACCGAACGATTCTACGTCGTAGGTGTCCGATAGCTTGAAATGAATGACGTTATGACCCATGGCACGCAAGTTCGCATCGCGCAATAAGGCGGCTCGATAGGTTTTTGCTGCAGCATGTTCCGAATCTTTTTGAGTTTCATCCTCAAACTTACCCAAACCATGAAGCTCTGCCAACATCCATGACCCATCTGGCATCTGCCAACCATAATCTGCCAGATAATAGCAGGCGTTTCCTGGCCGATCAATCTCAACCTGAAGCTCGGGCGCAACGACGCCTGCAAGGATCATTGCCGCTCGCGTCTCGGACTCTCCCCCGTTATCCGACCTTCCGTCCATATATTCGAACACGCCAAACGCACGGGAGATGCCATGCAAACCGCGACAATTGGCCTGTGCATACGCACGCAGCTCCTCGCGGTCAACATCGTACTCACGAGCCAATCCATCGACGTAGCCAAGCGCATACCGAAATGCACTCGTGCGGGCAATATCGACCACCGTCCGATAGGGGTCTGTAAGCGTAAACGGGCCGAGAC
>CAJKEF010000394.1 GCA_905198825.1 uncultured Collinsella sp.
GGTGAGCCGCTGTTCCCGCGTCTGGGCTAAGACGCCGCGCCATATCGGCAATTTGCTGTTTAGATGTAAGGGCATGGCCGCCACGGTCCATGCCCTTTTGTTTCAAGACGCCGCCATCATGCTAAGGAGGCAACCATGACAACTTCGCCTTTGGCAAACCCCACGGCAACTAGGGAGCTGCTGGAGGAGTTTGGCCTTGCGACCAAGCATCGCCTGGGCCAAAACTTTCTAATCGACAATCATGTGATCGAGCGTATCTGCGAGCTTGCCGAGCTTGCAGGCGATGAGCGCGTACTCGAGGTTGGTCCGGGCGTTGGTACGCTCACGCTTGCGCTGCTGCAGGAAGCGGCGTGCGTTACGTCGATCGAGGCCGATCCCGAGCTCGAGCCGGTGCTTGACGCCCACGCCGCCGACTATGCCAACTTCCGCTTTATCATGGGCGATGCGCTCAAGGTGGGCCCGGAGCAGATTGAGCAGGTTGCGGGCGGTAAGCCGACGGCGTTTGTCGCGAATCTGCCCTACAACGTGGCGGCGACGATCATCCTTCAGTTCTTCCAGACGATGCCCGCGCTCAAGCGCGCCGTCGTCATGGTGCAAAAGGAGGTTGCCGATCGCATTGCCGCAGTGCCGGGCAACAAGACCTATGGCGGCTATACGGCAAAGCTCGGCCTGTATGCGCAGGTGACGGGTCGTTTTGAGGTGCCGCCGCGCTGCTTTATGCCGGCGCCGCATGTGGACTCGGCCGTCGTGCGTATCGACCGTGTTGACGGCGTGGTGCCCGAGGGACTCGATCGCGAGTTTGTGGCCCGCGTGATTGACGCCGCATTTGCTCAGCGTCGCAAGACCATCCGCAATTCCATGAGCGCCAACGGCTTTGCCAAGGACGTGCTCGATGCCGCCTTTGAGACTTGCGGTATCGCACCCACCACGCGTGCCGAGACGCTTGATGTTGCTGACTTTGTCCGTCTGGCCCAGGAGCTAATCCATGATGCCTAATGCCGAACGTGTGACGTTTACCAAGAAAAAGAAGACGGTTGCTTGTCCCGTGCCCTTGGCACCGCTTGCCGACACGCATGCGCATCTGCTTTCGTTTTGGGGCAAAGAAGTGCCCGAAACGCTCGTGCGCGCCAAAGCCGCGGGCGTCGATCTGTTGGTGACGATGCTCGACCCCATCGCCGACAAGCGCAGCGTGACGGACTATAGCGACTGGCTCGTGCGCGAAATTCTGCCGATGCGGGATATTCCGCAGATCAAGTATCTCGCTGGCGTTCACCCCTATGGCGCGCCGGATTATACCGACGACATTCACGCACAGGTTGTTGCTGCGCTTGATGACCCTTTGTGCGTCGGCATCGGCGAGATCGGTCTGGACTACCACATGGATTACGACGACGACATCGCGCCGGCGCCCCATAGCGTGCAGATTGATTGCATGGCACGTCAGCTCGAAGTTGCCGTGCGTCGTAACGTGCCGGTAGAGCTGCACCTGCGGCACGAGGACTCGGATGGGGAGCGCACCTCGCACGTGGATGCGTACAACGTGCTGCGCGAGGTGGGTGCGCCTCAGGCCGGTTGCGTGCTGCACTGCTTTGGCGAAGATCGCGCCACAATGGAGCGCTTTGTGGGTTTGGGCTGCTATATCGCCTATGGCGGCGCGGCCACCTTTAAGCGCAACGACGACGTGCGCGAGGCATTTGCGGCAACCCCGCTCGATCGCATTTTGTTCGAGACGGATTGCCCGTATATGGCGCCGGAGCCCATTCGTGGTCTTGAGTGCGAGCCAGCAATGATTTCTATCACGGCAAACACGCTGGTCAACGACCGTGTCGATCGTACCGGCGAGGATGC
>CAJKEF010000395.1 GCA_905198825.1 uncultured Collinsella sp.
GGCCTGTGCTTTAACAAGTACACGGGCAGCCGCGGCAAGGGCGGTTCAAACGACGCCGACGCCGAGTACGTGGCCCTCGTCCGCGACATCATGGACGAGGCCGGCGTGGACTTCCAGACCTGCGAGCTCGGTCGCGTCAACGCGGGCGGCGGCGGCACCATCGCCTACATCATGGCCAAGTACGGCATGAACGTCATCGACTCCGGCGTTGCCGTCCTGTCCATGCACGCCCTGTGGGAGGTCGCCAACAAGGCCGACATCTACGAGGCCTACCGCGGCTACAAGGCTTTCCTCGAGCGCGCCTAATCCACCCTCGTAAAACGAGCCCAACCAGCCCTTTATAACTTGCGGTGAAATAGTTCCCAGACATGCCTTTTAACAGGCAAAACAGGAATTATTCCACCGCAACTTCCTTTTTGGCAGAGGAGAGTCCATGCTGCAGGTCATCATTTCGCCCGCCAAGCAAATGCGCGCGGCCCAAGATGCTTTTGAAGTCCTGGGCATTCCACCTTTTGCGCACGAGACGGCTCGCCTCCACCGTGCACTGCTAGATATCGAACGAAATGAAGGCAGCGGCGGCCTGCAGACACTATGGAACGTGAGTGACAAACTGCTGGGGCCTTGCCTCAACACCCTGCATGAGTTCAGGCCCATCCTGAAAAACAGCGATCTCGACAATCCCGCACTCGCCCGTCACCTCTTCCCTGCCGTCATGTCCTATCACGGCATTCAATACCAGAGTATGGCGCCCGAGGTGATGGATTCCGCGCAGCTCGCATGGCTGCAAGACCATCTCTGGATCCTCTCGGGGCTTTACGGATGCGTACGCCCCTTTCATGCCGTTGAACCGTATCGGCTGGAGATGGGCGGGAAGCTTGCCGTCGGCGATGCCCGAGACCTCTACGCGTTTTGGGGCAACAAGCTCGCACGGGCCATCGCTCCGGCAGGCTCCAACACTACGATCGTCAACCTCGCCAGCGTAGAGTATGCCAAAGCCGTTCTGCCTCACCTCGCGGGCGACGCCACAGCCGTCACGTGCCTCTTTGGCGAGGGCGTCCGCAACGGGAAGCCCATCCAACGGTCAACCGCCAGCAAAAAGGCACGCGGCTCCATGGTGCGGTGGATGGCAGAAAACAAGCTCGAGGATGCAAGCGAGCTCACCGCGTTCGACGTTGGTTATCGGCACATCCCCGAGCTTTCAGACCAAAACACCCTGGTATTCATGAACGCGCAGGCACAATAGGCCCGCCGCTTCCAAACACCCCATTACTCCGCCAAGCCATCGGCCTTTGCAATCTCGCTCGTCGAGCCATCTTGATAAGTAACCTTAACGTGCTCCACCTCGGATACCTTGACGCCCGACGGAGGCTCCAGGCGCCATTCCGTCAGCGCGATATCCATCGTCGTGGGCACGTCGCCCCGATCTTTGAGCTTCACCGTCAGTGTTTTGAGCGCCGCATCAAACGCCACGCGCTCGATCTCTTCACCAGGAATGGAACCACCGCTCAGCTGCAACTGGACAAATCTATCGCACGGATACCAATAGTCGCCGGGAGCTGCCACCGTGTTACCGCCCGCGACCTTCACCGTCATGATCGGTAGGCCATCATCAGCCTCGAACTCCCAGGCAGCGCCGCCGCGACCGCCAAACGTCCAAATACAAAAGGCAATCACCAGCACGGCAAGCACCGCAAAGCCAATCGCGACCAACCCATGGTGCGCACGGCTTTCCTCAGCCGATACATCCCATTGCGTCTCTCGATATAGATGCTTGTCTTCCATGTTCGCCTCCCCACAGGCACGCTCGTTGGCCCAATCGTACCCATTCAGGCTATACTTGAG
>CAJKEF010000396.1 GCA_905198825.1 uncultured Collinsella sp.
CACCGCTCAAGATAATCGGAGAGGTTTTCCTATATGGCTCAAACAAAGCAAGGTGGTATCGCATTCAGGCAGTGGCTCCCACTCATCGGACTCACCTGCTGCGCCTTCGTGTTCAACACGTCGGAGTTTATGCCCATCGGTCTTTTGACTGACATCGCCGCGTCGTTCTCGCTCACCGAGTCCCAAGCCGGCATCATGATCTCGGTCTATGCCTGGGGCGTCATGCTGCTGTCGTTGCCGCTCATGGTGTTCGCTTCGCGCTTTGAGTTCAAGCGGATGTTGCTGGGCGTGCTGGCCGTGTTTTCGCTGGGCCAGTTTCTGTCGGCCGTGGCGCCGACTTATCCCATCCTGGTCTGCGCGCGCCTGGTAGTCGCTTGCGCACATGCTGTGTTCTGGTCGGTCGCCTCGATTATGGCCTCGCGCCTGGTTGACACGCGCCATGGGGCGCTCGCCATCAGCATGATCGCTACGGGCTCGTCCATCGCGCAGATCTTTGGCCTGCCCCTCGGTCGCGCCATTGGCTTGGCCGTGGGCTGGCGCATGACGTTTGCCGTGGTCGGGGGCCTCTCAGCCATCGCGGCCGTCTACCAGGCAGCGGTGTTCCCGGCCATGCCGGCGGGCGAGCGCTTTACCGTCAAACAGTTGCCCGAGCTGCTCAAGAACCCGCTCCTGATCGCGCTCTACGCGGTCACGGTTTTTATGGCGACCGGCTACTACGCGGGTTACAGCTATATCGAGCCCTTCCTGGCACAGGTCGCGCACGTCGACGCGGGCGCCATCACCATGACGCTGACGGCGTTTGGCTGCTCTGGTCTGCTCGGAAGCTGGCTGTTTGGCCGCCTGTTCGATGGGCATCGCTTCCCGTTCTTGGCTATTACGCTCTCCGGCGTGCCGGCGGCCCTGCTGCTCATGGGTCCGGCCGCATCGTCGCTCGCTGCGGTTCTCGCTGTTTGCGCGCTATGGGGCTGCTGTGCCACGGCCTTCAATGTGGCGTTCCAGGCCGAGCTCATCAAGAACACGCCGGCGGATTCGTCGGCTGTCGCCATGTCGATCTTCTCGGGCCTGTTCAATCTGGGTATCGGCACGGGCACCGCAATCGGCGGCGCCGTGGTGTCGGGCCCGGGCATCGCTTGGATCGGCTACGCGGGCGGCACGATCGCCGTCGTGGGCGTCATCCTCGCCATCACGGTGATGTTCCCGGCCATTCGTCGCGCCAAGCCCGTCGCCTAGCCACATCCTCCTCATCAGTTGCGGTGAAATACGGACTGCTGGGCCCAATAAACCCGGCAAACAGTCCCTATTCCACCGCAACTTATTTTGGGGGAGGGGATACGCGGCGGGCATACAATGAATGTCGTTGTGTTGAGCTTACCGGGAGGTTGCTATGTGGGCATACGAGACGACGTTCTATCAGATCTATCCGCTGGGCTTTTGCGGAGCTCTGCGCGAAAACGCCGCTCCCGTTGCCGAGGATGAGCTCGCCCAGGCTGCTAACGCCGTGCCCAACCCCGATGCTCCTATCATGAAAATCGCCCAATGGGCCGACTACCTGCAAAAACTCGGTATTGGCGCTGTGCTCATCAATCCGCCGCTCGAGTCCGATAGTCATGGCTACGACACACGCAGCCTGCGCCACATCGACCGCCGCCTGGGTGGGGATGCCGACTTTGCCGCCGTGTGCGAGACACTGCATGCCCACGGCATCCGCGTGGTGCTCGACGCCGTCTTCAACCATGTCGGCCGTGGCTTTTGGGCCTTCCGCGATGTGCAGGAGCGCAAGTGGGACTCGCCCTACAAGGACTGGTTTCACATCAGCTTTGACGGT
>CAJKEF010000397.1 GCA_905198825.1 uncultured Collinsella sp.
GCTGTCCTTCTTGGGATGGCTGCCTTTCCTCTTTTAAGGAACCGCGATGACGGCATACCGGGGGGTGCCGCAACTGCCTCTCTGGCGTGTCTGAAGATCTGCATGGCTCCCTGTCTTCTTCGGCTTTTCATCAGATAAAAAAGACTGGGGTTGGGGACAAGATGGATGTACTTCTTAGTTACATAGCTGCTTTTTAAGAGCTACTCCCTAAAAGTGAAGATAATTTCAACTTGCGGCAGAGCCTGTAGATAAACAAGGGATATCGCCTAAATTAAAGTCAATTGCGGTGGAAGCCTTCGGGCGACACCTGAAGAGGGTTGATGCGTCGGCCCTCTTTTTTGTTTGGATGTAAGATTCGGCCTGTCAAAACTTACATCTCAATTGAGAATAGGCGAAATTGCGTGCGATTATCTGCTTGTATGCAACTTTGCTGACGTGTTGTTGGTAAGTCTAAGTTCGCAACGGGTTCTTGGCAGAGGATTGACCGGGATTGTGAATTGCGACTCTTCGAGGCTCGGCACCGAGGCCTTCCAGGAAAAGTCCGCGAGGCTCTGCTCAGGTCAAGCTTTGCATGGGCGTATTCTTCGATTATGCAGCTAGGGCGATTCTCGTCTGGTAAAACTGGCTGCGAAGTGATTATCGCTAGACACGTCTCAAGTGATTCATTAGTTTCCACGCGTTTCTCTATCATGTAATCACTACGTCATGCGGTCGCTCGCACAGGTATCATGGTGAAAGCGATTTCAATGACAGGGGTGCTCGTGGTAAAGATGAAAGATGTGGCCGAGCTGGCTGGCGTTTCGAGCGCCGCCGTCTCGCGCTACCTCAACGGGGGATATATCTCGGCGGACAAGGCCGAGCGCATTAAGCAGGCAATCGAGCTGACCGGATACGTGCGATCCAGCCAGGCTCGCGCGCTGCGCACCGGTTCCACCAAGCTCATCGGCGTCATCGTACCTAAGATCAACTCGGAATCCGTGAGTCGCATTACCGCCGGTATTGGCCAGGTGCTCGGTCGCCGTGGCTACCAGATGCTGCTTGCCAATACCGATAACGCCCCCGATCGCGAGCTCGAATACCTCGATTTGTTCCAAAACCACCCAGTTGATGGCATTGTGCTGGTGGCAACCATGATCACCGACGAGCACCGTCGCGCGATTGAGTCGTGCCGTGTGCCCATTGTGTTGATCGGCCAGCATGTCGAGGGTGCGGCGTGCGTCTATCACGACGATTACGAGGCCGCCTTTGAGCTGGGCCATGCGCTTGCGGGCCGTGTGGACGGCAAGATCGCCTACATTGGAGTTACCGAAGAAGACCGCGCGGCTGGTTATGACCGCCGTCGCGGTTTTGAGGCCGGCTTGCGCGCCGCGGGCGTGGCGCTTGATCCGAGCCTGATTCGCCTGGGCTCGTTTACGCTCGACTCGGGCTATGGTGCGGCGAGTGAGCTGCTTTCCGTCGCTCCCGATGTTTCGTTTATCGCCTGCGCGACCGACACCATGGCGGCGGGCGCGCTGCGTGCCATCGATGAGGTTCGCGGCATGGGCGAGGGCATACACCGCGTGAGCGGTTTTGGCGACAACGCGTTTTTGCGCGCGCTGACGGGCGGCATTCCCACCGTGCATTATGGCTACCTGACCAGTGGCGTCGAGGCGACCAATATGTTGCTCAACACGCTCGATGGCGTGGAGGGGGAGAGCGGTCTCAAGACGCTCAAGCTCGGCCACCAGCTTATGAATGTCTAGGCTTTGGGCACGCCTGCCTGTCCCTGACCCGTCTGTTTTTGCCGTAAAACTACCATTCGCCGGCTTTTTCCTACCGTT
>CAJKEF010000398.1 GCA_905198825.1 uncultured Collinsella sp.
CTTTACTTTTAACGATACTCGTCCGCCAACTGTTTCCAAGCGGGTAGCGAATTGATAATCGTTTCGTAACTCACGCAATAGCCCAGGCGGAACCAACCAGGCATGCCAAAGCTGTCCGAGGGCACCGCAAGCAGCTCATACTTCTTCGCGCGCTCACAGAACGCATTCGCATCGGGCTCCAGCGCCTTCACCCACAGGTAGAATGCACCATCCGGCTCAACATAGGTGTAGCCGTACTCCGTTAGTGCGTCGGTAAGCACGGTGCGGTTGCGCGCATAGGCCTCGACATCGCTCGGTTCATCAATGCAGTCGATGATTACACGCTGGAAGAGGGCCGGTGCGCACACGAACCCCAGCGTGCGGGCGGCACCGGCAACGGCTGGCATCAGGCGAGCAGCCTGCGGATTGGTATTGGGGACCAAAATCCAGCCCACGCGTTCGCCCGGTAGCGAAAGGGACTTGGAATACGAGTAGCAGACGATGGTGTGATCATAGATCGAAGGTACCCAAGGTACCTCGGCACCGTACACAATCTCGCGGTACGGCTCATCCGAGATGAGCATAATCGGATTCTCGGAATCGCGCTGAGCGTTGGCCTCGCGCAGAACATTGGCCAGTCGCGTCAACGTGTCGCGCGTATACACGGCACCCGTGGGGTTGTTCGGCGAATCGATAATGACCGCCGCTGTCTTGTCGGTGATCGCCTTGAGCACGTTACCCACGCTCAGCTGGAACGAATCTTCATCGGCGAGCGCCTCGACACACGTACAGCCGGCTTTCTCAATCCACACGCGATACTCCGGAAAGTACGGGGCGATAACGATGACCTCGTCACCCGGATTGGTAACGGCGTTGAGCGTGCAGGTGAGCGAGGCCGCCGCACCTACTGTCATAAAGACGTCCTTGCCCTCATAGCTCGTGCCAAAGCGGCGGTTGAGCGATTCGGCCACAGCGGCACGACATTGCGGCAGGCCCGGTGCGGGCGTGTAGCCGTGCAGCTGGTCGCTCGGCAGCTCCAAAGCCTTCTTAATGGATTCAGCCACGGCAGCAGGCGCCGGAACACTCGGGTTGCCCAGCGAAAAATCAAATACGTTTTCCGCACCGATCTGTGCCTTGCGCTCAAGGCCGTAGCTAAAGATCTCGCGGATGATAGAGCTTTCCGCGCCGCGAGCAAACATGGTTTCGTTAATCATCTGTTCCCCTTTCGCATAGGCGGTATTGTACGCTTTAGTTGAGCAAAGTACCGCAGTAAAGCCAGCTGAAATTCATCAATCCGCTATCCGATATCCGTCAACGCCCAGCACATCCCCCAAACGCAAAAAGCCTCCGCAGGTTTCCCCGCGGAGGCTCTCGTGGCAAAGGCTACTCGTCGCCGTCGGCTGCGTCGGCGTCAGCGTTTTTCTCGCCAGCATCCTCGCCGCCATCAGATGCATCCTCCTGCATGGCCGCCTGCGCAAAAGCCGCGGCATCGGCCGCCCTCGCGCTCAAGGTAGGCATCCCACTCGTTATCGAGCAGGGCATTCACGGCATCGCCCTCGACAGTCTCGCGCTCGAGCAGCACCTTGGCCATCAGGTCGAGCTGATCGCGACGGGCATCCAGGATCTCGACAGCACGACGATGGGCCTCGCGCATGATGCGCTGAACCTCGATGTCGATACGGCGCGCCGTCTCCTCGGAGTAATCCTGATGATCGGCATAGTCGCGGCCCAGGAACACCTGATGCTGCGCTTCACCGAAAACCTGCGTACCCAGTTCCTCGCTCATGCCCAGGCGCGTGACCATCTCGCGCGCCATCTTGGTTGCG
>CAJKEF010000399.1 GCA_905198825.1 uncultured Collinsella sp.
AAGTTCTCGAGCTCGTTGCGAACCTGCTTCTCGGTCATACCGGGCTTAATAAAGCCGAGCATGTGCTGGAAGGCAGCATCGGTGATCGACTGCGCGTGACGCATGAGCTCGATCTCCTCGGCGTCCTTGATGGCGCGCATCTTGCGAATGTCGGCATGCATCAGCGGCAGCATGCAGGCGACGGAACGATCCTCCAGACCACGCTGAATACCCTGATAGAAGTTGATCTGCATGTCGTCCTCGACAGCGCAGACGCGGCACTTGTTGGCCGCGATTTTGCCGGCGACCCAACCGGGGATGGTGCCCTCGTCCATGTCGTAGACCCAAGGGCTGCCGGCGGGCGTGTTCTCCTCAAAGCTGTTGAGATAGCGCGAGTCGGTGTAGAACAGGCACTGGTCGGCCGTAATAAACGCGGCATGCGGGAACTCGAAGGTGTAGTCGAAGACGCCTTTCACGCCCGTAAGCCAACGAAGGTTGGCCTCGTCGCGTACCACGATGGCGTCGTAGCCACGCTCGGCCATAAGGGCACGGACACGCTCGATACGACCGGCAGGACCGGCAGCAAACTCAGACATGCAGATTCCTTTCTTGTTGTCTCTAAAAAGACGGGACGGGTCTCAACCGAACGACGGAATCGCATGCGATCCGCAACCGATTGGAAACCCGCCCCTCAACATGATACGAAAGACGATGGATGTCAATAAAACTTAGAGAAGTTCTTTGCGAGAAGCCAAGTAGGCGTGAGCATGGCGCTCAAGAACCTCGTCCTCAACGTTCGTTAGGCGAATGGCGCCGAGTGCCGCGGGCAGCGGCAGCATGCTGCGGTTTGAGCGCGCGAACTGCTGCCTGCGGAACTCCTCGATATATGCGGCAGGCTCCAGATCGAAGGCAAGTTCCTCGATACCAAAGTCCTCCAGGCAGTCATCGACCTCAAAGACGTAATCGATATCGAAATCGCAGGCATCATGTGCTAGGCGCGCCTCAAAGCGCATGCCCTCGGATAACAGCTGATAGGCAGGGACCTGCGAAGCGGCATCGCCCAAGCAAGCGCGCAGGGTGCGCTCCCCCGTCTTGCCAAAATCGAGCGCATGGCGAGCGCTCGGGTTCGTGGCCGTCAGCACGTCCTTGCGGGCAGTCTGAGACCATTGGACGGCATTGACGAGTGCGACCTCCTCGCCCGCGAGAATCTCGGGGACGGTCTCAATAAACTGATTCCAGCGGGACTTGCTGCTCGAAAGCATGGTGCCAACAAGTACCACAAAGCCGAGCTTGAGGTCCTCGGGGTCCGTCTCGCGAACAAGGTCGAGGTCACACACGACCAAGCCCGGTTCGGGACGAAACGCGATAGCGGGAAGCGCATTGGCCGACGAGGCGACGAGCGGCTTCATGGTCGTCGCGACCGTGAGCATGGCGTCGAACGTCGTCGGCAGCAGCGCGCACTCGGTGCGACCGCACCACTGGTTGGCGCACCAGCTAACAACCGAGCAGGTTGAGGCATCGCCAACGGCGACAACCAAATCGTCGCAGGTAATGCCGTTAGCCGACAGGGCGCCAAAGACGGTATCGGCATCGGCCAGCGTAGCGCCGGCAGGCGAAACCTCGAAGACGAGCAGCGACACGGCAAAGCCGGCGTCGACCAGCGCATGCTCGACGACCTCACCAAAACGCTCGGATGTGGCGTCGTTCCAAACCACCATCGCGCGCTTAGGCTTGCCCACGGCCGAGGCAAACATGCGCGACAGTTCCTCGAACGCGCCCAATCCGACGCGGACATCGACACTGCGGTTTTGGAAATTGATGAGTTG
>CAJKEF010000400.1 GCA_905198825.1 uncultured Collinsella sp.
AGGGCTTGGTGGTGCGCACGCGCAGCACGCCCGTCATGTTGATGCAGCCTGAGATGACCTCGTCGCCGGCCTCGGCGTGGCGCGGGACGGACTCGCCGGTGAGGGCGGCGGTGTCCAGCTGCGTGGCGCCCTCCAGGATGACGCCGTCGATGGGCACGCGCTCGCCGGGCTTGACCACGATCACGGTGCCGACGGCGATGTCATCGGGGAAGACCTGCTCGAGTGTGCCGTCGGGTTGCTCGACGTTGGCGTAGTCGGGCGCGATGTCCATCATGGCGCTGATCGACTTGCGGCTCTTGCCCACAGCGTATGCCTGGAACAGCTCGCCGACCTGGTAGAACAGCATGACGGCGGCGCCTTCGGCCATGTGCGGGTCGGTGTCGGGGAAGAGCACCATGGCAAACGCGCCGATGGTCGCGACGGCCATGAGGAAGCTCTCGTCGAACGCCTTGCCGCGGCGGATGTTATTGAATGCCTTTTGCAGTACGTCGTAGCCGGCAATCAAAAACGGCACGAGGAACAGTGCGAAGCTGGCGTAGATGTCGCCCGGGGTGCCGAATGCGGCAGTGAGGGCGCCGAGCTCATCGAGGGCGTACACCACGGCAAAAATGCCCAGCGCTACCAGGATGCGGTTGCGCTTATGCTCGAGTGACTCTTTTTTCTTGCGCTTCTTCTTTTTCTTCTTGGGGTCGGCGGTGGCCATGACTCGTATCCTCCCATTTGAATGTATGAACACTCGCTCATATAATTTCGCGAGCAAAGGCCGCGGCAAGCGCGGCCTTGCGGGTCGGCGTAAACCTGGGCTAGAGAATGATCTCGCAGTCCGGCTCGGCGTCGGCGGTGAACTCCACAACGCGGTCGAGGACCTCGTCGAACTCGGCATCATCGGCCTCGAGCGTCAACTTCTGGGTCATAAAGTTGACCGAAACGGACTTGACGCCATCGAGCTTGGCCAACTCGTCCTGAAGCTCGCGCGCACAGTTGGCGCAGTCGATCTCGTCGAGCTTAAACTGCTTTTTCATGGTGGGTTCCTTTCCCTGTGTTGGCGACCTGGGTGCCGGTCGCGTTGGTACCGTGGTTGGTCGCTATTCGCAGATGTGGCTCATGCCCTGGTTGAGCATGGTGTAGACGTGGTCGTCGGCGAGCGAGTATAGGATGTTGCGCCCGTCGCGCCGGAATTTAACCAGGTGCGACTGCTTGAGTGTGCGCAGCTGGTGCGACACCGCGGACTGCGAGGTTTCGGTCGCTTCGGCGATGTCTGCCACGCAGAGCTCGCGGCCCATGAGGGCATAGAGGATCTTGATGCGCGTGGTGTCGCTGAAGACCTTGAACAGGTCGGCGAGGTCGTAGAGAAGCTCCTCGTCGGGAAGGTCCTCGGGCGAGCAGGTGGTGGGGATCGCGGGTTCGGTGGCCTCGATGTCGGGTTTCGTTTCATCAACGCGGATGCTCATTGCAATATCCTTTCATATGAACATGCGCTCATATAACTTGCTTCCGATTGTATGAGCGCATGTTCATATGTCAATACAATTTGCGATAATTTCGATGACTGCTTGCTGTCTCTGCGATTTTCTGTGGGTTAGGATGCATCGACACAATGCTCGCCAACATATTTCGAGATGTTCGGCCAGCATGCTAAGAAAGCCGCCTCGAGAAGCATTAGAGCTGTTCATATTTGTACTTTATCTTGTTAAATACCGTGAGAATCAGTTCTTTCTCTACGGGAGTTCCTGCAGAATCAGTTTTATCTAAAGTTATATTGAGCATTGCTGCAGCCAATCAGGCAAATCGGTGGCCGAATAA
>CAJKEF010000401.1 GCA_905198825.1 uncultured Collinsella sp.
AAGCGCCAAACACCAGGATGGTTGCGGGGGCGTCGTTGAGGCACAGGTCGTGCCACAGTTCATCGTAGGCGCGCTGCAAAAACGTGCCGTATGCGCCAAAGACCGGCTTGGCGCCGGCGCTGGCGAGCGCGGTGGCAAAGGTGACGGCGTGCTCTTCGGCAATGCCCACGTCGACAAACTGCTTGCCTGCCGCGGCGCGAAGCTCGGGCGTAAAGCCCATGATATAGGGCGTGGCAGCCGTGATAGCGACAACCTGCGGGTCGTTCGCGATAGCGGCGTTGAGTGCCTCGCTCGTAATATCGGCATAGGTGCGCGGTGCGGGCTCGCTCGGGTGGCCCGGGCAAAGTTTGCGACCGGTTGCCATATCGAAGGGCCCCACATGATGCCAGTGCTCGGGGTCGCTCTGGGCTGGCTCAAAGCCCTTGCCCTTGGCGGTGGAGACGTGCAGCACGATGGGATGATCGATATCGCGCAGCTCCTGCAGCGTATCGACCAGCGCTTGGACATCGTTACCGGCGTCCAGGTAGCGATAGTCGAGCCCCAGCGCGCGGAAAACGTTGCGCTCGCAGGTGCCGTTGCTGGCGCGCAGCTCGGCCAGATTGCGATACAGGCCACCGTGGTTTTCGGCAATGGACTGGTCGTTATCGTTGACGATAATGATCAAGTTACTGTCGAGATCGGCGGCATTGTTAAAGCCCTCAAACGCCAGACCGCCCGAAAGCGAGCCGTCGCCAATAACGGTAATGACGTTGTACGCATCGCCCGCCAGGTCGCGCGCGTGGGCAAGGCCGCAGCCCAAGCTCACCGAGGTCGAGGTGTGACCCATGGCGAACAGGTCGTGCTCGGACTCGTCGGGATTGGCAAAGCCAGAAGCCTCACCATAACGCTCCGGATCGATATAGGTGTACGCGCGCCCGGTCAGCGCCTTGTGGGCGTAGGTCTGGTGCGAAACGTCAAAGACAAGCTTGTCGATGGGGGAGTTAAACACGCGATGAAGCGCAACCGTAAGCTCAACGACGCCCAAGTTGGGGGCAACGTGCCCGCCGACGGCGGCGGAGCTTTCGAGGATTGCCTGACGGATCTCGCCGCAGAGCAGCGGAAGCTCGGCGCGGTCGAGAGCCTTGACGTCCTCGGGCGTTGTCGTTTGCGTAAGCAGCATCGTTGTGGGTTACTCCATGCGAATCGAGCGCCGGCGCTCCCTCGGCCGGCACAATTGCACAAGACAGTCTCGCACATTTTGGCGTTTGATATGTGACGGCGGCGCGGTAATTCGCCAACTGGCGGGGCAAAACGTTTTGTCCGATGCCATACTGATATGTTCCATGATGTTTTTATCGATTGTGCGCAGGCCGTGGCTTGCCGCCGTGAGCCGCTGGAAGGAGGCAGCATGTCCGATGCCGTTCGTGCCGAGAAAATCGCGCACGAGGTCGACTTTGCTGCCCGTCAGCTGGCCCAGGCGGGTCGCCTGGACTTGACGCGCGAGTTTATCCAGCATGGTGACGTGACGGTCTATGCACATGTGACTTCGGTAGCGCGGGCGAGCCTGTCCTTTGCCGAGCGCTTGGGCCGTGCTGGCATTTCGGTCGACCGTGCATCGCTGTTGCGCGGAGCCTTGTTACACGATTACTTTCTCTACGATTGGCATGACCCCGATCCGAGCCATCGACTGCACGGATTTCGGCATCCATTTTTTGCCCTGGCACGTGCCGAAGAGGATTTTGAGCTGACGCCGCGCGAACGGAATATTATCGCGCGACATATGTTTCCGCTGGTGCCAGTGCCGCCGACGTGTCGCGAGGCA
>CAJKEF010000402.1 GCA_905198825.1 uncultured Collinsella sp.
ATGGGTCCGCTTTCCGGCCTGGGTGACTCCTTCTTCCTGTCCACCCTGCGCGTCGTCGCCGCTGCCGTGGGCATCAGCCTGTGCCAGGCCGGCAACGTCTTTGGCCCCATCGCCTTCCTGCTCGTCTACAACATCCCGGCGTTCCTGATTCGTATCTTTGGCGCTATCAAGGGTTATGAGCTAGGCATTGGCTTCCTCGACGAGGCTCAGAAGACCGGCCTGATGCAAAAGATCATGGCCTGCGTCGGCATTGTCGGCGTTATGGTCGTCGGCGCCATGAGCAAGGACATGTTCTGGGCTTCGTTGCCCATCGCCATTGGTCAGGGCGACTCCGCCCAGACTCTCCAGGACATCCTGGACGGCATCATGCCCGGTATGCTCGGTATGGCCGCCTTCTGGCTCTACTACTGGCTGCTCTCCAAGAAGATCAACCCGATGGTCCTGATCCTCTGCACCATGGTCGTGGGCATCATCGGCGCTTACTTTGGCGTGCTTGCCTAATATGTTCGAATCGCGCTTCCATCGCGTCTAACGGTTGCGTCGATCTTTGGGGGGCTTGTCGCATCTGCGGCGGCCCCCTGTTTTTTAAAACTCCGTACGAAAGGGGAGGGCTATGGTCGTACCCGAGCTTTCGCTCATGAACATCAACCATCGTTACTACAGCATCGAGACGTTTTTTAAGGCTGCAGGTGAGGCCGGCTATCGCAATATCGAGCTGTGGACCGGCTCGATGCACCTGTATGTGGATTGCCATGAGCACGATTCGGTGGATAAGATTCGCGATCTTGCCGCCCAATACGGTATCAAGATCGTGTGCGTGTGCCCCGAGCAGAACAACCCCAAGCCGTGGAACGTCGCGGTGCGCGGCGAGGCGGGCCAAAAACGCATCCTCTCGTACTTTAAGAATGTGATCGACGTTGCCGTTGAGTTGGGCGTGCCGCAGATTCTGGTGACGAGTGGTTGGGCCTATCTGGACGAGCCAGCTGAGGACGCCTGGTCCCGCAGCGTCGCCATGCTGCGCTCGGTGTGCGACTACGCTGACACACGCGGTATTCGCGTCGCGCTCGAGGCACTGCAGCCGTCGGAGTCCGTGCTGGTCAATACGGCACAGGACGTCGCGCGCATCCTCGAGGCGGTCGATCGCCCCAATTGTAAGGCTTGTATCGACTTTGGCGCCATGGAAGTTGCCGGCGACACGATCGACGGCTACTTTGAGGTTTTGGGCGACAAGATCGTTCACACCCACTTTGTAGATGTGGGCGGCGGCACGACGCATCTTGCCTGGGGCGATGGCGAACGTGATATGCGTGCCGACCTCGAGGCGCTCATGCGCCACGGCTATACGGGCTATGTCTCGGCCGAGACGTGTGATGGCCGCTACTATCAGGATCCGTCCAAGGCGACGACTCAGGTTATCGAGATGTATCGCCGTGTGACAGCGGAGATGGAAGCCGAATAACTAAACTGCGCGGTTGCGCCGGAAACGCTTGGGCGGGTCTGGCGCAACGCTTTTATAGCTGGCGAGTTGTGGGGCGCCCGTCGGCAGTAGCGCTCGAAATAAACAACTAATGGCGTTGTGATACCACTCGGGCGAGGAAACCGA
Source organism: uncultured Collinsella sp. (assembly GCA_905198825.1). Classification (GTDB taxonomy): domain Bacteria; phylum Actinomycetota; class Coriobacteriia; order Coriobacteriales; family Coriobacteriaceae; genus Collinsella. Next base: position 1,604 of record CAJKEF010000402.1, read on the forward strand.
CCGTTCGCCGCAAATCTTCGTGAGTTTGGATTGGTATTAAATAACAAGCAATCGTATGGCTATAATTGGTATCAGCAAGAAGCGCGATGTATAGAATCGCGCACACGTGATGGGAGGACACACATGAAGGAGACCGAGAAGATCGAGATCATGCACTTCGACCAGGAGGGCTACCTCG
>CAJKEF010000403.1 GCA_905198825.1 uncultured Collinsella sp.
TCGGTCGTCCGCAACATCTCCTGCGTCGAGCGCTCCATCTGGATGGGCATGCTCTTTGACGCCGAGAGCGGCGAGCACTGGTTCTCCCCCGCTCACGATGTGCACGTGCTCGAGGGCGTTGCTGCCGGTGATGCTTTCAACGCCGGACTCGTCCATGCCCTCATCAACGACTTTGACCCGCAGGCTGCCGTCAACTACGCCATTGCGGCCTCGATCCTCAAGCTCACCATCAAGGGCGATTCCAACCTGGTGACTGCTGACGAGATTGCCGCCGTGGCAAACGCCGCCGACGGTGGCACCCGCGTCGCGCGCTAGTCCGTCTCCATTCCGCGGGCCGCAGCTTTCCAATCCCATACCCCTGCGGCCCGCTCCCCGATTCCTCCGGTCGGGCAAAACCACCAGTCCCATTCCGGTTTTGCCTGGCATTCCCTACATGACTGGTCGAGCAGCCGGTTTTGGAATTGCTTGAACCCCAAGCAGTGCCTCCGATAACCAATCCAAAATCGGCTCCTGACCAGCATATTTGGCAATCACGCGCCCATGCGCGCCACACATCGAAAGGAACATCATGTTCGATCAGTTCTACACCACGCTTGAATCCCTGGGTATCGTGCCGGTCGTCGTGCTCGACAAGGTCGAGGACGCCGCTCCGCTCGCCCACGCCCTTATGGCAGCTGGCATGAAGTCCGCCGAGGTCACCTTCCGCACCGCCTGCGCCGCTGAGTGCATCGCCGCCATGGCCGAGGCCGAGCCCGAGATGTGTGTTGGCGCCGGCACCGTCCTGACCGTCGAGCAGGTTGAGCAGGCCCGCGCAGCAGGTGCTAAGTTCATCGTCTCCCCGGGTTACAACGAGAACGTCGTGAAGCACTGCATCGACATCGACCTGCCCGTCCTTCCCGGCACCGTGACCCCCTCCGAGGTTACCGCAGCCGAGAACCTGGGCCTCAAGGTCACCAAGTTCTTCCCCGCGTCCCAGTATGGCGGCCTGAACACCATCAAGGCCCTCGCCGCTCCGTTTGTCGGTCACCGCTTTATGCCCACCGGCGGCGTGAGCACCGCCAACGTCGAGGAGTACCTGAGCTCCTCTGCCATCATCGCCTGCGGTGGCACCTGGATGGTCAAGCCGGCCCTGTTTGCCGACGGCGACTTCTCCAAGGTCGAGCAGATTGCCCGCGAGGCCATGGACGTCGTCAAGAAGGTTCGCGCCTAGGTTTAGCTCTCTATCGTGAAAGGGGGCGTGCCCTAGACCTCGCCCCCTTTCTTTTAAAGCGGCTCGGAAGCGCGCCGTTTCCGTCACGAACAAGAACCAAAACCGTCTTGTATGCTGATAGAACGTGACGGAAGCGACACGCCCCCGAGCCGTTTTGTCTACTCGGTTGGCAGTCGCGCCCGGCTGGGCCACATCGACGAAAGCCGAGCCACCAAAACAGCTGCGGCGCCGTCTGGAGGAATGAATCCTTGCTTCCGGTCTTTTCCTCCAAGCGGTGCCACAGCTTTTTCGTGCCCCAATAGTGCCCCGGCAGTTGCGGTGAGATACGGACTGTTTACACCATCAGAGCCGCAAAACAATCCCCATTTCACCGCAACTAATGTAGGGGGCGAGTTAGATGGCCGAGTCTTTGGACAGCTCGAAATAGTCGGGATGCAAGGCGATAACCGGGCCCTGCTCCTCGGGCATCAGGTGCAAGTGCGTCTCTGCCAGATAACTCGCCGCGTCGGTATCGCCCCTCTTAATGGCCTCGAGAATCCGGCGATGTTGCCGACGAATCGGCTCCCAAT
>CAJKEF010000404.1 GCA_905198825.1 uncultured Collinsella sp.
ACTATCGTTGCTGCATGATTTACCCGGACGTGTACGAGGTTGGTCTGCCCAACCAGGGTATTGCCATCCTGTACAACATCCTTAACCAGGCCGAGGGCATCTCCTGCGAGCGCGGTTATGTGCCGTGGCCCGATATGGGCGATGCCATGCGCGAGGCGGGGATTCCGCTGCTGTCGCTCGAGGGCGCAGCGCCCGTGGCCTCGTTTGATATCGTCGGTATGCACGTGCCGCACGAGATGGCCGTGACAAACTTTCTCGAGGCGCTCGATCTCGCTGGCATTCCGCTGCTTGCGGCCGACCGCACCGAGGACGACCCCATCATCGTCGCCGGTGGCCCCTCGGTCTATAACCCCGAGCCGTATGCGGCCTTCTTCGATGCCATCCTCATTGGCGAGGGCGAGGAGTCACTGCTCGAGGTTTGCCAGCTGCATCGCCGCTTGCGCGACGAGGGCGTTTCGCGCGCTCAGATTGTCGAGCAGCTCGCGACGGTCGCCGGTACCTATGTGCCGTCTCTGTATGAGGTGCGCCATGACGAGCCTTGCTCTCCGCACGGCTATACCGTGCCGCGTGAGGGCAAAGACGTCCCGCCGGTGGTCTACAAGCGCGTCGTTGAGGACTTTGGCGCTACCAATCCTCTGTCGCAGTCGTGCGTGCCCTACGCACAGCTCGTTCACGACCGCCTGTCGATTGAGATTCTGCGCGGTTGTGCCCGCGGCTGCCGTTTTTGCCAGGCCGGTATGACCTATCGTCCGGTGCGCGAGCGCTCGGCCGACCAGATTGTTTCCTCGGTGATCCAGGGCCTGCAGAAGACCGGCTATGACGAGGTGTCGCTCACCTCGCTTTCGACCACCGACCACTCCTGCATCCGCGATGTGCTCGGCAGGCTCAACCGCCGCCTGGAGGATACGGGTATTCGCGTATCCATTCCCTCGCAGCGCCTGGATTCGTTTGGCGTGGATATGGCCGAGTCGGTTGCTGGCGAAAAGAAGGGCGGCCTGACGTTTGCCCCCGAGGCCGGCAGTCAGCGCATGCGCGACATCATCAACAAGAACGTGACCGAGGAGGACTTGGACCGTGCGGCAAAGGCGGCCTTTGAGGCCGGCTGGAATCGCATGAAGCTCTACTTTATGATGGGCCTTCCCGGCGAGCGCGACGAGGATATCGTGGCCATCGCCAACCTGGCCGACCACGTGCTCGAGCTCGGCCGCTCCGTGGTTCCCAAGGCGCGCCGCGGCTCCGTCTCGGTGTCCATCTCGGTGTCGGTGTTTATTCCCAAGGCCGCCACGCCCTTCCAATGGTGCCCGCAGCTCGATTACGACGACGTCAAGCGCCGTCAGAAGCTCCTCATCACGAGCGTTCGCAACCGTGCGGTCCGCGTGCACTACCACGATGCCGAAACCTCGCTCGTCGAGGCCGCGCTGTCTCGCGCCGGCCGTGACATGACGCCTGTCATCATCGATGCCTGGCGTGCCGGTTCGCGTTTTGACGCCTGGGTGGAGCATTTTTCGCTCGACAACTGGAAGTCGGCTGCGGCCAAAAACGGCATCGATCTCAACGAGCTCGTGCACCTGCCCTATGAACTGGACTGGCGCCTGCCCTGGGAGCACGTGAGCCCCGGCTGCTCGCGCGGCTTCCTCGAGCGCGAATACCGCCGCTCGTTGGAGGTCGTCACGACGCCCGACTGTACCCGTACCTCGTGCACCGGCTGCGGAATCTGCCCCACGCTTCATGCCAAGAACGTATTGGTGGGTGATCGCGCATGAGTGAGCGCCTGACCGA
>CAJKEF010000405.1 GCA_905198825.1 uncultured Collinsella sp.
GAATGGCAGACAGATGCGCCGCAAGCGTTCGGGGAGCCACCTGTTCACGCGAAAGCTCGGCAAGATAGCGACGAATGGTGCGCACGTCGGCAGCGAAAGCATCGATATCCTCGCGCTCGCACCAGGAAGCAAAGCGCTCCAGCCTCGAGCCATAGGCCGTCACCGTGTTGGGAGAAAGTCCCTCGACACGTGCGATATAGGCGATAAACGAGTCGACGGCATCGTACAGGTCAAAGGCTATGACCGGTCGCCTCCAAACAGATCGGGGCGAGTGGCCAGATAGGCATCAAGGGCCTCAAGCGCACGGTCCGCATAGGCCTGGTAGCGGTCGCGCTTGCTGCGACGCTTACCGTCCTCGAGCGGCGGCACCAGGCCAAAGTTGACATGCATGGGCTGGTAGCCCACGGTGGCAGGATCGGTCGCATAGCCCACGAGCGCGCCCAGGGCGCCCACGCGGGGCAACTCGACGCCCGCGGCACCGATAGCCTCGGCATAGGTGTTGAGCGCCGCGAGCAGACCGGTCGCCACGGCTTCCATGTACCCCTCGGTGCCGGTGATCTGACCGGCCAGGCGCACGCCGGTACCGGGCACGGCAAAGGTGCCATCGAGGACGTGCGGGGCGTCGACAAAGGTATTACGGTGCATGACACCGTAGCGGAAGAACTCAGCGTTCTCCAGGCCCGGCACCATATGGAAGACGCGCTTCTGCTCGCCAAAGGTCAGGTTGGTCTGGAAGCCCACCAGATTATAAGCGGTCTTCTCCTTGTTCTCGGCACGCAGCTGAATCGCCGCCCAGGGGCGACGTCCGGTACGCGGGTCGGTGAGGCCGACGGGCTTCATGGCGCCAAAGCGAATGGCGTCCTTGCCGGTGCGTGCAACCTCCTCGGCAGGCTGGCAGGCCTGGAACAGATCGCCGCCCTCAAAATCCTTGAGCACCACGCGGTCGGCCGTGGTAAGCGCCTCGATAAAGGCCTCGTACTCCTCCTTGTTGAGCGGAGCGTTGAGATAGTCGCCACTCCCCTGCTCCTCGTAGCGCGACTGCGAGAACAGCACGTCCATATCGAGCGTGGAGGCATCGACGATCGGCGCCGCGGCATCGAAGAACGCAAGGGCGTCGCCACCGACGAGCTTCATGACCTCTTCGCTCAGCGCCGGCGAGCACAAGGGGCCGGCGGCAATGACCACGTGACCCTCGGGAATCTGCGTGACCTCGCCGTGAATGATCTCGATATTGGGACGGGCGGCAACCTCGGCCTCGACAAGCTCGGAAAACTTGACGCGGTCGACCGCCAGGGCGCCGCCAGCGGGAACGGCCGCGCGATGAGCGCAGTCGAGCAGCACCGAGCCCATGCGCTCGAGCTCGGCCTTCAGCAGGCCGGCGGCGGAATCGGGACGGGTCGACTTAAACGAATTGGAGCAGACGAGCTCTGCCAGGTGATCAGTATGGTGAGCCGGGGAGCTCACCTGGGGGCGCATCTCGCACAGCTTTACGGTAAACCCGCGGTCTGCCAGCTGGATCGCGCATTCCGAACCCGCCAGACCGCCACCGATAACCGTCACCTGATCGAACTGCATCTGCAAACACCTTTCTAATTGACACGCTTTCCATTGTGACCGAAGGGCGTCTGGGCGTGAAGCGCAAACTTTGAGGGCGCATACCTTCCATCCATCATGCGCTCGATGAGGCCCTCGAGTTCGAGCGAGCCCAGGAGCTTGAGCACACCGACGGCATCGAGGGAGACGAGTGTGGCGATGTCTTCGACCTTGAGCGGCGAGGC
>CAJKEF010000406.1 GCA_905198825.1 uncultured Collinsella sp.
CAAACGCGTCGGCTCACCCGGATCGGGCGTCTCGATACCCCACATGGCGCGCTGCTCCTCGATATTTGCGCGAGGTACCGTCACGTCCTTAGCGCACAACTCATATAGTGCGCCGTCGCCAACAACAGCTCGAACCCCGGCGACCCCGCCAACATGGTCGGCATGACCGTGCGTGCAGACAGAGCCGAGTACGCGCACCTCGGGATGCGCGGTGCGGATATGCTCCACAAGACGCTCGCCCTCCCACGCCGGATCGACGATTAAGCACTCGTCATTCGAAATCACGGCGTAACTGTTGGTCTGAATCGGGCCGTTGACGAGTGCCTCAATCGAAGCCGCACCTCGGGGTGTCAGGTCCAAAGTCATATCGCCCATGCGCATACCCTCCTTCTAAAATACGTTCGAGGCACCAAACGATGCCTCGAACGTAACCAATATCTATGATGCTGAGAGGCTCTCGCACCTACACACGGCGCTTGAGCTGAGCTCCGCCTTCGCCGGGCATAAGACGGCGCGCGTCATAGACCGAGTCAACACTGCTGATGGAAGCCAGCAGCGGATCCAGACCACTCGCGTCCGAGATCTCGACCATAAAGCGCAGGGTCGCAATACCCTCGCGGTTGGTCGAGGTGGCAGCGGAAAGGATATTGCCACCCGCATCGCCAATGGCAATGGTGACATCCTTGAGCAGGCCCATGCGGTCCAGGCACTCGACCACGATCTCGACCTGGAAGAGGGTGTCGGCAGCGCCGTCCCACTCCACATCGATCATGCGCTCGGGATGTTCCATAAGACCCTTGACGTTAGGGCAGTTGGCGCGATGCACCGAAACGCCACGACCGCGCGTGATGAAGCCGACGATGTCGTCGCCCGTCACGGGGTTGCAGCAATGAGCCAGACGGACCAGCAGGCCGCTGTTGCTCTCGCCCTTGACGATAATGCCGTTACTGGCGCTCTTGCCGCGCTTTTGCGGCTTGCGGTTGGAGCCGCGAGCGGGCTGCTTTACGACCTCGGCGATAGCCTCGGCCTTGGTGAGCTGTTCCTCGGGCTTGGGGTCCAAGATTTGCTCGACCTTATTGCCCACAGCGCGCGGGGCAACCTTGCCGGCGCCGACGGCGGCAAACAGGTCCTCGAGCTGCTTGAAGTTAAACTGCTCCGCCACGGCGTTGAGTGCACGCGTTGAACGCGGCGTAGAAATGCCATAGCCACGCTTACGCAGGTCCTTGGCCAGCATATCGCGACCGGCGGCAGCGTCGTCGTCCTTGGTCGCAGCGGCAAAATAGCGGCGGATCTTTGACTTGGCGGAAGGTGTCTTAACGATCTTGAGCCAATCGCGCGACGGCTTGGAACTCTTGTTAGTCAGGATTTCAACGCGGTCGCCCGTCTTGATCTCGTGCGTGAGTGGGGCCACCGCGCCGTTGATCTTAGCGCCGACGCAGTGATTGCCCACCTCGGTGTGAACGGCGTAGGCAAAGTCGAGCGGCGTGGAGCCGGCACGAAGCGCCATGACCTCGCCTTTGGGCGTGAAGACAAAGATCTCCTGATCGAACAGATCGACCTTCAGCGAGTGTAGGTATTCCTTGGCATCGGTGATCTCGTCGGAAGCCGCCCAATCGAGCGAATGCTTGAGCCAGTTGATCTGGTCGTCCAAACGTTGAGCATCATTGGTCTTGGAAGCAGACGATCCGCCCGACTTCTTATATAGCCAGTGGGCGGCAATGCCGTACTCGGCCTGCTCATGCATCTCATAGGTTCGAATCTGAATCTCGAGCGGACG
>CAJKEF010000407.1 GCA_905198825.1 uncultured Collinsella sp.
ATCTACGTCAACTTCGATCTTCATGGTGACAACCTCCTACCAGGCCAGGACCCCTACTCAGCAGCGCCAAGCTCACCCACGGCAGCAACAAAAGCCGCCGCCTGCTTGTCGTCCATCTGCGCAGCCAAACGCCCCACGGGCTCATCGTAGGCGAACTGCACCTTATCGATAAAGCAATCCCAAGCACGCTCATCCACACGCACGGCGGCCTCGCAATACTGGCTGAGCTTTTTGAGTCCATACCAAAACGCATTCACGTGGCGCGCAGGATCCTCATCCAGCACACCATCGTAGCGACGCCCGTTAAACTCGCGCATGCGCGCCACGGCAACCTCGAGCGAGTCGCCGCCCTCGTCAGAAGCCTCATCCACCAGCTCGGGAATCGCAACCTCACGCCGAACAGTATGCCTGGTTGCACCATCGTACTCGCCCACCAGCACGTCCTCATCAAGCCGAGAATCGTAGTCCAAATAGCTCGTGCCACAACAAATGCCGTGCGGCGAGCCCGTGCCAAACGCGCAGAACAACCCGCCGTCGGCAACAACACGACGGTAGGTCTCAAACGACTTCTTAACCTGAGCGAGCAACTCGGAAAGCTCCCCGGCATCGCACACCGTCTCGATCGCAACGCACGCAGGCTCGGGCAACGATCCCGGCTCCACCATGCTCCCCGCAACGCGGGCGGCGCGCTCGGCCCGATACGCCTGCGCCGCCAAGCGCGCTCGCTGCGCAGCGCCGCGCACGTTGGTAAGTTCACGCTCCAACGCCACGTAATCAGCTACATCGCCAGCCAAATCGCCCGTAAACCCGTCAGCGCGCTGCGGGCCTGTCGCACTCAGCTCGGACTCAAACGTCGCTGTGATCATACCCGCAAGGTCCGTCGCGTCGGCGGCACAGCGCATCTGCTCCAGCTGCGTACACAGCAGATCGGCATCCAGAGGCACGGCCTCGGCAACGCGCACGTCGCTCAAACGCGCCGCGCCCTGCAACACCAAAGCCCCCGCGGCATCATACGCCGCGCGAACCCTGGCCGCAGTATTGGCGCGCAGCTTTACCTCGATAAACGCAAGCGTCTGCTCCAAACGGGCCAGCAGCTCGGCCTTGTCCTCCATACGCAAAAAGGCAGCATAGCGACGCTCCATACGCAGCGGACCAACAGTGCCCGCCTGCTTGCGAGCGTGTGCAAGCGCAGCGCCCTCAACACGACGGATATACCCGTCAACAGCCCGCACGGCAGACTCGCGTGCAGCGTGCTCGGCGGTCTCGATGCCCCTAAGCACGCCCAGCAGCTCGCGGGAGCGCACCTTTCGAACCAACTCCCCGCGATCGTACTGCTCAAGCGCCGCCTGGCGCTTGGCTACCGATCCAAAGCCAAACAGCTCGTCGAGCAACTCGCCAACAGAACGCTCGCCCGCCATGGCAAGGCCTCCCTACCCGAACACGCCAACACGCCCGCGGGCCCACGCGCACGCAAACCCGCTCGCCCGCACTCCTACAAATCCAGTGCCTTCTTCGCGGCGTCGACCGGGTCGCCATCCATGTAGAACACCGGGCTCAACCCCGAAATAATCTCGGACGAAACACTCTGCAGGCCCGCGATAGCGCTCAGCGGCAAAATCACGCGCTTGGCGCCGGCGTTTTTGGCCACGCGCATAATGTCCTCGAGCCCGCGGATCTCGTCCATAGAGCCCGACATGCGCAAGATTCCCGGAATCGCCAGCGCAGGCATCACTGGGCGGTTGCACGCCGCAGAGCAAAGTCCCACAAACTCGGCG
>CAJKEF010000408.1 GCA_905198825.1 uncultured Collinsella sp.
ATGAAGGCGGCGGGGAACGCGAGCACGATGCCGATGAGCGAGACGCAGGTCATGAGCATGCCGAATCCCGCTCCGTCGAGCATGAAGCCGCCAGCGGGGCTGACGTTGGGGACATAGATGAAATACAGGGGGATGTTCACCAGCTTGAACTGGCCTAATGGGGCCGCAAAGCTCACGAGGAAGGTGACAATCCAAATGACCCAGGCATAGCGCGGGGTCTTTTCCTCATAGCGGTTGATATCCGATTCAGCGTACGGTCTTGGCTGCTTGAGAGCAGCGCTGTCTTTCTCCATTGTTCTCACCTTCTCTAGATTCGAATCCAGATACAGCGTGCAGAGGAGCGCCGTCCTCGCAAAGGACGGGATGGTTTGCAGGCCGAAGGCGCTCGGTTGCCAGCGGCGTGCAGGCATAAGCCGCCGGCAACTTAACGAAGCGCCCTGCGCCTAGCTTGCGGGGATCTGCCGCACGGACCACAGCATGGGGTTGCACTCGTGCCCGCTGCCGCATCCGCATCGAACGGTCGGCTCGACCACCTTCGCCCAGTAGTTCTTGTCCGTCTGATAGACCCACTGGATCTCGTCGAGGGTTCCGGTGATGGTGTACCACCACTCCATGCTCGGGCCATAGGGGCTGAAGCGCCCGTCGGTCGCCGACTCGCCGCACTTGGTGCAGTAGATCTCGACCGCGCCTTCGCCTTCAGGCCTCTTGCGTTTGAGGGAGTTGCTTGGGGCGGCCGCCTGCTCGGCTGGGATCGATGCTTCCACTTCAATCGGCTTGACGTCTTCCATCGCGATCATCGTTTCTCCCTTCCGGCCTCTTCGGCCTGTTTCCCGTTGATTCCCGTAATGTCGGGACGAGCATTGCTTGGGTGTGCCTCTTCGCCGGGCGCCCGGGGGATTCTGGCGCCGCAGGCGCTGCAATGCTGCGCTCCCGGCTCGGCGACCTGCCCGCACATCGGACAAGTGCCTGCAGTGTTGAGCGGGCGTGGGTCGACCTTGCCGCATAAGCCGCAACGTACGCATACACGCGTGTATCCACCGCACACCGACCCTCGCCCCCTTTCCTCTTCGCACTTTGGCCCGGCGCTGAGCGGTCGTATTCACGGAATCTTCCGAATTACCTGCTCAGCGCCGGGGGTTAAACGCCTACTGCTTTGCTGCCGTGCCCGCCTTGGGTACGAAGAGCACGTGCTTTGTCGTGGCGCCAGCCAGCTTCGCCGCCAGCTCGTCGACAGGCCCATATTCCATGCACAGCGACTGGCAGTGCTTCACACACGTTGGCTTCTTGCCCTTCTCAACGCGCTTGGCGCACAGGTCGCACTCGTCGGTGGGAATGGGCACCGTGTCGAGCTGCCAGTTCTTCTTGTCGATCTGCCAGGGGCCGATGGTGGCCATCTGGATGCCGTAACGCCCGATGGGGATGTCGTGCTCGACGGAACAGGCCATCTCGCAGGTGCCGCAGCCGGTGCAGAACTCGTAGTTGATGAGCAGTCCGTATGCCTTCTCAGCCATGGCTAGTCCTCCATTTCTGCTTCGAGGGTGGAGTTGCGGAAACTGCCCTCGGCGAAGCGGTCCTTGGGCTGTGCCGGTTCGGGCAGGGGGATTTCCTCCGGCGTGCACTTGTAGACCTTGCACAGATAGCACTTGCTCTGGTTGCCGAACCCGGTGTCGCCACATTCCGACGGCAGGCACACATTGATGTTGCGGGCATAGGTTGCGAAGCAGCCTTCGCCCTGGTCCTCCGGGTCGGCTTCGGGGAACCAC
>CAJKEF010000409.1 GCA_905198825.1 uncultured Collinsella sp.
CGCTTGACCGAGGCGAGCCGCTCGTTTGCGGTCGACGCGGTGCTCGCGGCGCATAACGCGGATGCCTCGTTCGACACCAAGATCGATGAGGCCGGGATCGAGCCGTCATACGAGGTGCGCGAGCTCTTTGATGCCACGGACAAGATGCGTGCCGACCTCGTTGAGTACGTGGGTCGCCTTGCCGAGGCTACAGCCGAGCGCGAGCGCGTGGGTGCCGAACTCGATGTTGCCCGTCGTATCCAGCTGGCGGCCGTACCGCATGATTTCTCAAGCCTGATCGGTGCCTCGGGCGTGGATATCGCGGGCTTTATGCGCCCGGCACGCATGGTGGGCGGCGACTTTTACGACGTCTTTGAGGCAGGGGAGGGGCGCATCGCCTTTGTGGTGGGCGACGTCTCGGGCAAAGGCGTGCCCGCGGCCCTCTTTATGATGCGCGCCCAGGGGCTGTTACGCGAGCAGATCCAGACCTGCGAGGATATGGGTGCTGCATTTACGGCGGTCAACAAACTCCTGTGCGAGCGCAACGATGAGAATCTCTTTGTGACGGCCTTCGCCTGCGTGCTCGACTTTGAGACAGGGCACGTGGTTTTTGCCAACGCCGGACATAACCCTCCGCTCCTAATTCGCGACGGCGCTCCCCAATACTTCCGGCCGCGTCCGGGTCTCGTTTTGGGTGCTATGGATATGGTTCGCTACCGACAGGGCGAGCTGGACCTTGCTCCAGGCGATCGGATGCTTGTCTACACCGATGGCGTTACGGAGGCGGCGGACGTACACGACGAGCTCTATGGCGAGGAGCGCTTCGAGAAGTGCATTCATGCGCTTATGGTTGAAGGCGCGGCATCGATGGAGGCCATTATTGAGGGCCTGACCGCTGACGTGGACGCGTTTGCCGGTGATGCTCCCCAGGCGGACGACATCACGATCCTGGGCTTTGGTCGCCCCGCCTGCACGAGCCGCATTGAGCTCGCCCCCGAGGAGGAAAAACTTGAGCAGCTGTTTGGGTGGCTCGGGCCGCTCTGCGCTCGCCCCGGCATGACGCCCAAGATGCTTTCGAGTCTGATGCTCGTGATGGAGGAGCTCTTCGTCAACATATGCCATTACGGCTTTCCCGATGGCATCGAGCGCCGTCCCGTGGTGGTCGAAGCGCAGGCAGATGATGAGTCGCACGCGCTCACGCTCACCCTTATCGATGAGGGAGTTGCCTATGACCCTCTAACGTTTGAAGGCCAAAAGGTCGCCGATGCTGACACTGCCCGCATCGGCGGGCTGGGTATATTGCTCGTAAAGAAAAACGTCGATGACATCGCTTATCACCGCGTGGGTGCAAGAAACGTACTCCGCATAGTCAAGGCGTATGTATAGGAATGCTAGCTCCAAGGAGCGGTGACCAGAAAGGAACAATGATGGATATTAACGTGAACAAAGATGGAGCTAACTTGCAGATTGTGCTCAGCGGTCGCTTGGACACCAATACGGCACCCGAGCTCGACGCGGCCCTCAAGGAGAACCTTGAGGGTGTGACGGGGCTCGTGATCGATCTTGCCGAGGTCCAGTACGTGTCCTCTGCAGGCCTGCGCGTGCTCCTTGCGGCGCAAAAGGAGATGAACAAGGTCTCGGGCGCCCTCAAGGTGCTGCACCCCAACGAGTACGTGATGGACGTGTTTGAGGCCACGGGCTTCGTCGACATCATGGATATCGAGCCTTAAGGAGGACGAATATGGCGCGCGATAAGGTTATCGATTCCCTGACAACGG
>CAJKEF010000410.1 GCA_905198825.1 uncultured Collinsella sp.
ATCCAAAAAGTTAGAGCTCGACGGTCACCGAAGCGGGATTCTCCCCTACCAGCTCGGCCAGCATGGGAAGTGCCGCGGTGAGCGTCTCGGAAATCGTTCCGGCGTTGGTAAAGCCGGCGGCAGCGTGGTGCCCACCTCCGCCAAAGTTGGCCGCAATCTCGGAAACATCAAGATCGCCCTTGGAGCGCAGGTTGCCGCGCACCTTGGTATCGCCCTCGATGCCCTTAAGGAACAGGCAGACCTCGATGCCCATCACCGAGCGCACCACATCGACCAGGCCGTCGCACTCATCCGAGGTGACGCCGCATTCCTTGAGGTCACTCTCGTACGCGTAGCTATATGCCACGCGCCCGTGCGCGACCGTCTTGATGCGACCCATGACGATGGACTTGAGGTGCAAGAACTCGACACGCATGCTCTGGTAGACCTCGAGCGCGACGCGCGCCGGATCGGCACCGTGCGCCACCAGACGCGAGGCGGCATGAAACGCTGCAGCATCGGCGTTCTGATACTGAAAACGACCGGTGTCGGTGACCAAGCCGCACAGCAGGCAGGTAGCGATGCAATCGCTTGCGGTAATGCCACAATCGGCCAAAAAGCGGTCGATAATCATGGCGCAAGCAGCGGCATTGACGCACCTAAGGCTGACCTCGGCAAACTCCTCGCGCGCCGGATGGTGGTCGAAACACACCACATGCTTGGAGCGACGAAGCACCTCGGCAGAATTATTGAGACGCTCGACGACCGGTACGTCCACCGAGATGAACAGGTCCGGATTGCCAGTGTACGCAGATGCCGGCACCAGGCGATCGGAGCCTTCCATAAATCGGTAGATGCGCGGAACCGGGTCATCGTCTGCCAGCAGCAGCGCAATGTCCTTGTTGGGGAAAAACTTCATGAGCGAAAGGCCCAGACCCAATACGGAGCCCAGGGCATCGCCATCGGGAGAAGTATGTCCCGAAATCGCAATGGAGGACGCACCCTCGATGAGCTCGAGGATGCGTCGCTGAATATCTGCAGACTCGCACGAGGCGAGGTCGGCGGAATTAGTCATCTAAAGCTGCCTCCTGGGCGGCATCCACAATTGGGTAGCCGCCCTCGTCCTTTTCGATCGCAAGCGTGGCCGGAACGTTTTCCAGCGCACGCGTGATGCGCTCGGCCTCATCGGTCGAGCGATCGATGCGAAAATCGAGTTCGGGCGTGACACGCCAATCGAGCGAGCGAGCCAACAGGCTGCGAATACGGCCCTTAGCGCTTGCGAGCGCCTCCATGACCTCGTCGTAGCGGCTCGCATCGCACGACACGTACACGCGCGCGAACGAACGGTCCACCGCGACCTCGACCGCGGTCAGGGTGACCAGGTCGAGACGCGGATCGGAAACCTCAAAGAGCAGGATATAACCGAGCTTCTCGCGAAGCTGCTCGCCCAGTCGGCGGGTTGCCTGCGTTTGCTTCATAGCGCTACCCCCTACTCGGTACGGGCAACCTGGTCGATACGGTAACCCTCGATCTGGTCGCCGGGCTTGATGTCCTGGAAGTTCTCCAGGCCAATGCCGCCCTCGGAACCGCTCTTGAGGCTCTTGGCCTCGTCCTTGTAGTGGCGCATCGAGGCGATCTTGCCGTTGAAGACCACGATACCGTCGCGCACCAGGCGCACGGAATCGGTCGCGGCGATCTCGCCCTCTTCGACGCGGACACCGGCGGCGATACCGACTTTGGGCACCTTGAAGGTGTCCAGGACGGTCG
>CAJKEF010000411.1 GCA_905198825.1 uncultured Collinsella sp.
CGTGACCGAGAAGGGCACGCCTGCGTTGCTCGCCGCCGGTTCCGACGACGCCGTGAAGGCCGGTTTCCACGCCGGCAACGTGATTAAGCAGATTGCGGGCCTGGTCGACGGTCGCGGTGGCGGTCGTCCCAACATGGCCCAGGCCGGTGGCAAGAACGCCGCCGGTATCGCCGATGCCCTCGCGGCCGCCAAGACCGCGCTCGGCGCCTAAGTAGTCGCTGTGGTCGCGCTCGCGCTGGACATAGGGGAGACCAGGATCGGCATCGCCGTCTCGAGCCGTGATGGCATGATGGCGATGCCCGTCAAGGTGCTCCCGGCCGCCGAGGTCACCGGTATGGCCAAGACGTTCCGCTACCTGGTCGAGGACTATGAGCCCGACATCCTGGTTAGCGGACGTCCCTTGACCATGGCCGGTGAGCCCGGCCCCCAGGCCGAGCGCGTTGCCGCCGTGGCGCAAAAGATTGCCGACAAGCTCGATCTTCCACTGGAGTTTGAGGACGAACGTCTGTCTTCGCAAGAGGCCAAGCGTATCCTGCGCGAGCAGGGCCTCAACGAAAAGCAGATGAGGGGCAAGATCGACATGATTGCCGCCAGCCTGTTTTTGCAGACGTGGCTCGATCGTAAAAACGAGGAGGTTTCGCATGCCTAGCGCTTCCGATCCGCGCCAGCAGAATCGTACACGGCAGCCGGCGTCGCGCCCTGCTCAGCCTGGCCAGCGTCCGGCACAGCCGACGCAGCGCGCAGCTCAGCCTGCCGCGCGCTCGGTGCAGTCCTTCTCTCATTCGGCCCAACCTGTTCAACGGATGGGTCAGCAGCCTTCTGCTCGTTCTGTTCAACATTCGGCTTCTCACGCGGCTCAGCAGCCCACTGCTCGTACGGCCCAGCCTGCAGGCGGTACCCGCTTTAAGCAGCAGGCACCTACCCAGCGAACTCAGGCCCCTCAATCGCATTCGCATCACACTCGCGGTTCGCATGGCGTTGCTCCGGCGACCCGCTCGAGCTACAACACGCATGCTCGTCGCGGTGCTCAAAAGAAGAGTGCTCCGGTTCCCATGATCATCGGCGTTGTGGTGGCGGTGCTTGCGCTTGCTGCGATCGCTTTCTTTGTCTTGCCGGCCGTCAAGGGCTTCTTCGCCGGTGGGGATACCAAGGTCACGGCTGGTCAGCAGGTTACGGTGACCATTCCCGACGGTGCTTCGGGCGATACTATCGCCTCGATTCTCTCCGAGAACCATATCGTCGAAAATCCCAAGGATTACTATGCGGCGGTGAAAAAGCTCAACGCCGATATGTCGCTCAAGCCTGGCACCTATTCGTTTACCACGCTCATGGATGCGACCAAGGTTGTTCAGCAGCTCATGGAAGGTCCCAACGCGGGCTCCAATGCGCTGACTATCCCTGAGGGCCTAACGGTCGATCAAGTCGCCGACCGTGTGGCCCAGGCCTACGACGGCATCTCTAAGGAAGACTTCCTCAACCAGGCCAAGGCCTCCAACTACGTGGACGACTATAGCTTCCTTAAGGGCGCCGCCAACGACTCGCTTGAGGGTTTCTTGTTCCCCAAGACTTATTCGTTGGGCGATTCGCCGACGGCCGATGACGTGATTCGTGCTATGCTCGATCAGTTTAAGACCGAGTACAAGTCGCTTGACTTTGCGAGCTGCGAAGCCAAGATCAAGGAGCGCTATGGTGTGGAGATGTCCGACTACGACATCGTCAACTTGGCCTCTATCGTTGA
>CAJKEF010000412.1 GCA_905198825.1 uncultured Collinsella sp.
TACCCGCATGAACCTCGGGGGTAGCCTCATCCCAAGCGCCGCGGCCTCCCCGTGCGGCGCACGAGGGATAAGGAGCAGCCATGTCCAACGCGCCCACGCACTCTGTCCACAGCGCAATCACAGCAGGATCGCTGCTCCTAGTCCTCTTTTTACTTTTAGGCTGCATGACACCGGATGCCGCGCTCGCCGTCGACGGTTATGAATCGCTCGGATTCCGCACTATCAGCAATGAATGCGGTCCTTTTGAAGTTGGCAAATACGAGGCACAGGATTCTTCGATTGCCTACTGCATGAACCAGGAGCGCTTTGGCCCTAGCACACCGGGCGGACCCTGGCTCACCTACAATCAGGGCTGGGTATGGCTCGAAGACGAATTCGCGGCCATCATCTGTCATGGCTACCCCACCGCCACATCCTTTGGCGGGCATAACCTATCCCCCGATCGAGCACGTGCCGCAACCCAACTTGCCGTCTGGATGCTCAACGGCACCACCCATACCGACGGATCATTCTCATATACAACCGCCCGGGGCGTCACAGAGAGGGGAAATTTTTCCGGCGACAATGAGGTCGTTGCCGCAGCGCGCTGGCTCCACGACGGCGCCAAGTCGGGAAGCATTAAAGCCGCACCGCATCGCGCGCGGCGCTATTTGGGAGCTGTGTCGGGCGGCAGTAAACGTCAAGACATGCTCTACGTGCTCCCGGCCGTCTCCGTATCCTTCCAAAAACAGTCAGCCAACGCCGCCATCACGAGCGAAAACGATACCTACAGGCTCGACGGAGCGAGGTTCGACATCTATGAGAGCGTCGGCGACAAGCGTGTCGGCAGCATCCAGATGGACAGCAGCGGTCGCGCGCAGGCGACACTTTTGCCCAACGCGGCATATTACCTGGTCGAAACCAAAGCTCCGGCGGGTTATATCCCCAGGAGTGACCACATCGCCTTTTCCACCGGCAATGACGGCGGGAATGTCGTCATCGATGAGCAGCCCGGTACCATTACCCTGCGCATCGCAAAGGTCGATGCCGCGACAGGGGCAGGCCCTCAAGTCAGCGCGTCACTTGCCGGCGCTGAGTTCACCTGCGTCTCACAGTCTACCCCGGGCTGGACGCACACCCTCACGACGGATGAGGACGGCCGGGCAACACTTACCGACATCCCCCTGGGCATCTTTAGCATCTATGAGTCGAGAGCTCCCGAGGGTTATCTGCCCTCCAATGAAACCTGGAGCTATACCATCGGTGCCGACCAGCTCGGAGACGCGGGCGTCGTTGAACTCGAGCGTCGCATCCCCAACATCCCCATCGCTTTTGACCTCGAGATTTCAAAGTTCAAGGACTGCGGTAATAGTGACGAATCTGGTGTAGAGCAGCCGGCGGAAGGCGTGGTCTTTGAAGTGGCAAGCAACACTTCGCAGCAGGTTGTTGGAACGCTGACCACCAATATCTACGGCTTCGCATCGACCAAAGACCAGGCCGGAGCATGGTTTGGCGCAGGAGAGCGCCCCGATGGCGTCAGCGGAACCATACCGTATGACCGTGCCGGCTACACCATTCGTGAGGTTGTCGACACTGTGCCCGACGGCTTTAAGCAGGCAGGGGAATGGACTATCACAGCAGAGCAGATCACGGACGGCGCAGAGCTTCAGTACATCGTAGACAACCACGCCCTGTCGACACATCTTCAAATCGTGAAGCGCGATGCTCAGACCGGCAACGCCGTACCACGCGCTGGG
>CAJKEF010000413.1 GCA_905198825.1 uncultured Collinsella sp.
CAGTCGTGATTTCCCTAGGGGGAACACGCTCAGACACGCCTAGCCGTGTTTTCCTTAGGGGAATCACGCTTGCTGGCAGGGACGATCCGTCTGGCACGTCAGTTTGAGCGACCGCATCGCCTCTACCAGCACAAAGCCGGCGATGGCAACCGTGATCACTACGTCGAGCGGCGTGTTCACAAACCACAGCAGGCCCATGAGGTACGACCCGGCATTAAAGGCAAAGTGCAGCAGAATCGTGTAGCGGAGCTTTCCGGTCGTCACGAGCACCCAGCCAAAGATGAGGCCGGCGGCACCCGCGTAGCAACCCTGCACCCAATTCATGTGCATAAAACCGAAGATTGCCGCCTGCAGCACAATCGCCGCGGCGATACCCCACGTGCTTGGGGCCGCCCAGGGCACCATGGCGCCATCCTGCGCGCTAACACGACGCCGGCGCTTCCAAAGTGGGCGGCACTGCGGATTAAACGCTCGGAGCGAAAACTCGAAAATAATGCCGCGCACCAGCAGCTCTTCACAAAATGGGGCGCCGAGTACCGTAGTCAGAACGTCGAGATAGCTAGTGTCGCCCATGCCTGTTTCCTCGACAAGCTCGCTGTAGTCGGCCGCAGCCTCGGGCAGCAGCGACAGCACGGCGTCGGTCACGTAGCCAACGACCACCTGCAGGGCCAGGCCAATCACGATAACGCAGGCGATGCGTTTCCACGCCCCACGCGCTCCCCCGCCGAGCGGGTGCTCGCTTTGCCGGCGTGCCATAAACGAACGCGGCCACAGATAACGCCACCACAGCAGCGCCATCAAAAACGATGCCGTCTGCGCGACGGCCTGAAGCAATTGAATGTCGAGGTCATAGGGCGAAAAACCCATGAACACCGATGCGACGCCAAGGGCGGAGAACAAAACGACGCTCAGGGCAATATCGGCAGCGACGACGCCAAAACAGGCAAGTGCCCAAATCATCGCGTTGAGCATGCCAACCTCCTCAAAACCCGGCACTTAGGGATGTTCCTTAACTGCCGGCAGAAAAGGAACGTCCCCAAGTGCCGGCAGTTTGGGACAGTCATTGTTGATGAGAACCGGGCGCAGTGCCAAAGGCCCCGCTGGGCGAGATGTCGAACGGGAAGGTGCCGCAGCGATTGAACGCGGCGATAAACATGCGGATGGCGTTGGACGGCGTGGTACCCACGAGCTGGGTTGCCGCCGCGAAGGCTGCCTTCTCCTCGGGCAAGACCTTCGCGACTACGGGGGTCATGTGTTCTGCCATGGCGCTTCCTTTTTGAAACGACGGTAGTGCGGATAGATGCGGGCCACGCGGCTGGGCGACGGGCTGTGAAGGCAACCCGATTGGCCCGCATCCGGAGTTTGTTTCTGCGGCGTTGGTATTACTTGGTAATCCTAAGTATTACCCCGCAGATAGAATAGCACACCTGATCCCTTGGGGACTGAGGAAAACGGATCATTTTGTTGCTGAATAAGTATTTAGAGTGTGATGATGTCCGAGATATTGAGGGCCCGAGCGTCGACGGCATCGTGCGTGGCAAGCAACAGCATGCGACCGTCGAGCAAGTCGAGCACGACTTCGGCGCATGCGTCGCGCGCAGCGGTATCTAGACCGGTAAAGGGCTCGTCCAGAATCACCGCGTCGCCTGGGCACAGCAGGGCTCGGGCAATCTCGACGCGACGGCGCTGCCCGCCCGAGAGCTCGGCCACACGAGCATGTACA
>CAJKEF010000414.1 GCA_905198825.1 uncultured Collinsella sp.
CCACGACGGCCCAGGTCTGATTGCCAAGCACCTTAAAACGCGAGCGCGAGCAGGAGTTCTCGATCACGCCGCATACGACAAAGTCGATCAGGCACTTCACCAGGAAGATGACCGCGCCCAGAACGGCCGCGATACCCACGGCCGCGGGCTCGCCCCAGGGGACGAAGATCGCGCAGAACCAGGCGACGACCAGGACCTGTTTCATGGACATGGCGAGCTTGGCCATCGCAAGCGACGGGCCGGAAAGCTCGGCGAGCGGACCTTCCTGAAGCTCTTGCTCGGCCTCGGCCTGATCAAACGGCAGCTTGCCGAGTTCCATGTAGCAGGCGATCGCAAAGGCGATGCCGGCAAGGATCACGGCGACCGGCGCGTCGATGGCACCCGTCATGATGTGCTGGCCCATGGTGGCGATGTCGGTGGAGCCGCACACCAGGGCGGCGGCAAACAGCGCCAGCAGCATGGACGGCTCGATGAGCACGCTCATGAGCAGCTCGCGGACGCCGCCGATACCGGCGTAGGCGTTGGACGAATCCACACCGCAGAGGGCGAAGAAAAAGCGGGCGAGCGCCAGGCTGTACATGATGGTGATGGCGTCACCAAAGACCGGGATGGGGCTTTGCGCCGTAAAGAGCGGCAGGCCCATCGCGAGCATAAAGGCGACGGCGAAGAACAGCGGCGGCATAATGCGCAGCGCAAAGCTCGCGTCCTCGCTCTGGGACTCGGGGCGCGCAAAGAGCTTGGCCAGGTCGCGATAGTCCTGCATGATGCTGGGGCCGCGACGGTTGTGCATCTTGGCGCGGATCACGCGGCCGAGACCGGAGAAGAACGGCGCGACGGCCATAACGACCACGCCCTGCAGAACGGCAAGTACGATGTTGTTCATGCTCTCCCCTCCTTAACCCATTTGCACGGCGAGCACGAGGAACACCACGAGTGCCGCGACGATGTAGCAGATATAGATGCTGTAGTTGCCGCCCTCGAGCTTAGTCGCGAGGTCGGCGAGCTTCTCGACACCCTTATGCGGGGCATCGACGAGAACCTTGTCGGGTACGGGCTCCACAGCCTCGGCCACACCGGTGAGCTTCTGGAAGAAGTGCGCGATGGACCAGCAGACGGCCGTGCAGCGGTCACGCAGCGTGTAGAGCGGCTGCATAAACCAGGACACCTCGGAGGCAAAGGTCGTGGCCACGACGGGCATATGCTCGTTGGGAGCATAGCCACATGCCCACGGCTGGGATTTCTGCACCTTGCCGACGGTCTTGAGCTTGCGATAACCGCAGGCAAGGCCGACGAGCACCACGAGCGCAATAGCGATCGCGGGCGTGGAGGTGGCAGCGCCGGAGTACTGGTTCATGAGCTCCATGCCCTCGGCGGCAAACACGCCACCGTACGGATGCAGCACGGACGCGGCGACATCGACCAGCACGGGCGCGATCACGGGAGCGCCAATGCCCAGCACGACGCAGATGGCCGCGAGCAGGCCCTGCGCAAACACCATGGGGGCGGGAACCTCCTTGGCATTGGCCGCGGCCTCGGAGCGGGGCGCGGAGGCGAAGGAGACGCCATAGGCCTTGACGAAGCACGTGACGGCCAGCGCGCCGGTAATGGCAAGCGCGACGGCAGCGAACACGGCCACGATCATGACGGCCTTGTCACCCTGCATGGCGGCATTAAACAGCGACTGATAGGTAAACCATTCGGAAACAAAGCCGTTGAAGG
>CAJKEF010000415.1 GCA_905198825.1 uncultured Collinsella sp.
CCACCTCCTTGGCAGAAGCCTCGCGCACGCCGGCAAGCTCGGCCGCGGCAGCATCCTTGGCGGCCTGCAGCTCGGCGGCATCGGTCGCCGTCTTGGCAGCCAGAGCCGCGGCGGACTCGCTCTTGACCTGCGCAACCTGCTCGGCGGCCGCCTGCTCGGCGGCCGCAACCTTGGCATCGGCATCGGCACGGACGGCAACCACCTCGGCATCGGCCTCGGCACGCATCTGCGCCAGCTGCACCGCCGCGGTCTCACGCGCCTCGACAGCGTCGGCCTCGGCAGCTTTCTTGCCCGCCTCGACATCCTCCAGCGAGGCGCGCAGCTCCTCGGCATCGGCCTCGGCAATCTGTGCGCGCTGCGTCAATGCCAGCTCACGCGTCTTGGCCTCGTCCAGCTCGTCGGCCAGGTCGTCGCGCTCATCGGTGAGCGCGTGCGCCTGCACCTTCCAGGACTTCAGCTGCCCCTGCAGCTCCTCAATCTGCTCGCGGGCCTCGGCCAGCGCCTGCTCGGCATCGAGCTGAGCCTGCGTGACCTCCTCCACAAACACGCGACGGACCTCGACGTCGGGCAGGTCGGGGATATCGACCTGCACCTCCTTAATCTCCTTAATAAACTTGGGCGCCACCGGCTCGGGATGCACGCTCTCGAGCTCCTGCAGGTTGCGCTCGTCGTCGGTCAGGCTCTTAAAGACGGTGTAGTTGTTAATGAGGTTGGTGTACATCTGCACCATGTACTCGTCATCGAACGCCAGTGCCTGCTGCTGCACGTCGATGTTGTAGCCCACCTTGTCGTAGCGCTCCATAAACTGCCACAGCTGGTAGCACTTGCGGTAGTTGGGGTCCTTCATGATGAGGTTGGTGCGCTGGATGGGGCTGCGGACCGCGCTGCAACCGTTCATGATCTGGCAGAACGACGCGCCACGCAGCGCCATGACCAGACGGCGCACGCGGTCGATGCGCATAAAGACGTCCATGTTGTCGTTCTCGGCAAAGCTCTGGCGGTTCTTGACCGTCATCTCGACGTTGTACTCGATCTCTTCGTACGCGTCGTCGATCTTGCTGTGCATCTTAAAGCGGTTGCGAATCTCGTTGCCCGTCGACCAAAAGATCACATCGGTGCGCTTGTCCACAAACGTCAGCAGGCGCTGAATCAGGTGGTAGATAAAGCGGTTCTCGTACAGGTCGTACGTCTCGACGGTGTTGACGTTGAGGATGCGCGTGGGGTGGACGTCACCATCGTCGCTCGGCGCCAGGAACTGCGTGTTCTGGCTCAGATGGCGAACGCTATCGGCGCTGATCTTTTTGGCGAGCGAGACCGGCACCACCTCTTCCTCGGTGGTGATAAAGCGGCGCGGATTTTCGATGATGGTGTTGATGGCGTCGAGCGAGTCCTCGATCATGCTGATCCACTCCTCGTCCACCACCTTGACGAGCTCCTCGCGCTGCTGCTCGATCGTGGTGCCCGAGGCCTGCGCCATCTCAAACAGATAGCGGAAGTAGCGGCTGTCCTCCTGGATGGGCTCCATCTGCTCGGAGAAGCTGGTATAGAGGTCCTGAATGGTCTCGGACATGGGTTACTCCATAGGTTGGATCGATCGGTAAGGGGCGTGGCGACACCACACTGGGCAAACGCTACTGATTGTCTTGTCCCACGCCCCGCGCTTACGGCATTAGTAGAAGTTCTGGATCCGCTGCAGATACATGACGGAATCGGGCAG
>CAJKEF010000416.1 GCA_905198825.1 uncultured Collinsella sp.
CAGCGCGCGCTTCTGGACCGCGCCATGGGGGCCCTCAAACCGGGCGGCACGCTGGTCTATTCGACGTGTTCGATCTTGCCGCAGGAAAACGAGGATGCCCTGCAAGAGGCCCTCGACAAGCACATGGACTGTGAGCTCATCCCCCTCGACGGCACGCCGAGCGAAAGTGAAGCGCGTCGCGCCCAGGATACCGGCGACAAGCCGCATATCGAGTGCAACGCCCTTACCGAAGCCATTGCCGCGGGCCACGTCTCGGCCATTGCCAACGGCATGCCCGGTACGCTGACCATTCCGCCCAGTCGCGACTTTGAGGGCTTCTATATCGCCCTGGTCCGAAAACGCAGCTAGCGCACGGATCCAAAACTCAACAAGCTATCGCCGTGCACGCTTGTCCTGCTGGTCCTTATGCCGCGCAAGCGCTTCACGCTCCTTGCGCTCGGCCTTTTTGCCCTTAATGGCCGTGACCGCAAAGTAGATGACCGCGGCGGCAACGATTGCACCCACGCATAGGCCAATCGAGCCCAACATTGCCGAGAATTCCATACCGCGTCACCTCTCTTTTGTATACGGGACATTCAAGATAGCACCTCGATTCCCGCCACCACAGCTCCTTCACGTTCGCCGGCCCTTCGGTCTAACGGATGGCGCGGCGGGGAAAAATCAACTCGTCAAACGATTTAGCATTCGCAATTCCGGCTGCATCGCGCCGGCCGTTATCACATAGAATCGAGCCTCCATGGATACCCTCAACGATCTAAATGAGCGCGTCGACGCCTTCGTCGGCACCAGCTCCTTCGACACGCCTGCCGCGACAAACGACCAAGCTCCCATCGATGTACCCGCCGAGGTTCACGAGGACATCGTCGCCTCGGTCGATTTCTCCGAGGTCGAGCTCGCAGACGAGTTCACCGAGCCCCAGGTAGCCGTCACGCCCAACGGCCTGCTCCCTATGGAGCCCCTGCCCATCGACGGACGTCTGCGCAAGGCTGCCCTTCGCATGCCCGACGAGATCGAGGAGGCCAGCGGCTTTACGCTCTTTGGCCGCCGCATCAAATCGCTCATCTACACCACCGACGTGGCGGTCATCCGCAATTCCAATGCCGACGCCGTGTTTGCCGTTTACCCCTTCACGCCGCAGCCCGCCATTACGCAGGCGCTGCTGACCGTCGCCGAGTGCCCGGTCTTTGTAGGCGTGGGCGGTGGCACCACCACTGGTAAGCGCTCCGCGCAGATGGCAGCCGTCTCCGAGATGCAGGGCGCCGCGGGCGTGGTGCTCAACTCCCCCGCCACACCGGACATGGTGGCCCAGGTGGTCTCCACGGTGGACATCCCCGTGGTGGCGTCCATCACGCGCTTTGACGAGGTGACCCGCCAGAAGGTGGAGGCCGGCGCCCGCATCATCAACGTGGCGGCCGGGCGCAACACCGCCGCCGTCATCCGCGAGCTGCGCGAGGCCTACCCCAATCTGCCGATCCTTGCCACCGGCGGAAAGACGCCCGAGGTCACCGGCGCCACGGTCGAGGCCGGCGCCAACGCGCTCATCTGGGCGCCGCCCAGCATCACCGAGCTGCAGCGCGACATGATGGTGCGCTACCGCGAGCGCGAGGCCGTCGAGGCCGTGGACACCGAGGACGCCAGTGCCACTGCCGGCGCGGGCACCACCGAGGCCGAGCCGGCCGTGCCGCCGATGCCCGACATCACCGACATGCCCGTGG
>CAJKEF010000417.1 GCA_905198825.1 uncultured Collinsella sp.
CGAGGTGCGCATGGGTAGCGTGCAGGCGATGTTTCCCTCTATTACCGAGATGGGCATGCCGGCGTTGTTGCCGCATCAGGCCATGACGCTCAACATGGGAACGGGCGCCGTGCTGCTCGATGATATGCCGACGGGTTCTACTGTCGAGCGTCAAGCGGCGCTGCAGAAGGCCGCGCCTACGGGTCGTGCCCTGAGTGCCGCGGCGTATCTGGACATGTCTGCCGCCGAACGCAAGGAACTGCTCAAGTCCAGCGAGATCGTGTACCTGTATCACAACAAGATCGACGCGACGGGGGAGAAGCTCGCCACCGAAAGCGACGTGTTTGATGCATGCGCCGAGAGCGCGGATGAGCTGGTCTCGATCGCCAAGCGCGTGTGCACCGACGCTCCGGGCGCCCGCGTGACGATCACATCCGACCATGGCTTTTTGTACACGGCCAACGAGCTGCCGGAATGCCTGTTCCTGGGCAAGAACGACCTGCCCGACGATCCGGTGCTATTTGGCAAGCGCCATGCGGTGGTTGCTCAGGGCGACGCCTTGGCCGATATCGCTAACGGTGCGGACGGTAGCCCGTATTTGGCCATGAACATGGATCATGTGGTGCCGGGCGGCGGCTATGTTGGCTTGGCTCCGCGCGGGATCGTGCACTACAAGCGACCCGGCGGAACCAAGCGCTACGTGCATGGCGGCGTGAGCTTGCAGGAGCTTGTGGTGCCGGTGGTCGGGTATCGTCGCCTGAGTGCCTCCTCAAAGGAATTCGTTGATACGCAGACTGCGAAGCTGCGCGTGCTGAGCGAGAGCCGTCGTGTTACCAACTC
This sequence comes from uncultured Collinsella sp., assembly GCA_905198825.1. Taxonomy (GTDB): domain Bacteria; phylum Actinomycetota; class Coriobacteriia; order Coriobacteriales; family Coriobacteriaceae; genus Collinsella. The sequence continues at coordinate 820 of CAJKEF010000417.1, forward strand.
GCTGTTTGGCATTAAGTTGCTGCAGGAGGAGGCCGCTACGGGCAAGGTTCTGCCGTGTGAGTACGAGCTGGTGTTTACCGACGAGACCGGCAACGAGGTGAGCGATGTTGCTCGCGTGCATGCGGACATGACCTCGCCCAACCCGCAGGATCGCGTGGTCGAGGCTCGCTTTACGCTTAAGACAGGCGTGTCATTTGGATCCGGTTCGTCCCATTTGCTGGTTTGTCGCGATGCCCAGTCGGGCAAGATCGTTTGGCGCGAGACGTACACCATTGCCGTTTCGTTTGCCCCCGTTGCTGACTTTGGTTTTTAGGAGTGTGCCCTATGTTTGATAGCCATGACGACGATCTGTGGGAAGTCCCCTCGATTGATGTGGATGTGCCTGCGGAAGCTGCGATGCCTGAGGCCGCGCCCGTGAAGGCCCCGGAGGCCGAGACCGCTGCGCCTGCCCCGGAGCCGGCGACTGCTGCCGCGCCCGCTGAGGCTGCGGTGGCCGCCGAGGACGAGTCCTCGACCGATGGCTATGACCAGGCTGCGGCCGAGGCTCCCGAGGATGAGGGCTACGACATGGACGGGTTGGACGGTAAGCTGCTCGAGCACTTTGGCGGCAAGATCGTGCGCAAGGACCTGACGGCCTTTATGAAGCGCGGCGCCAACGTGCCCACCTTTGTGCTGGAGTACCTGCTGGGCATGTACTGCTCGACCGATGACGAGGAAGCCGTGGCAGAGGGCCTGGATCGCATCCGCAGGATCCTCACTGATAACTACGTGCGTCCCGACGAGTCCGAGCGCATTAAGTCCAAGATTCGCGAACTGGGCCGCTTTACCATCATCGACAAGGTGACGGCCATCGCGGTACACAAGGAGATCACGCCGCTCGTCGTGATCAACA
>CAJKEF010000418.1 GCA_905198825.1 uncultured Collinsella sp.
TACATGAGCACCGACCAAGTAAGCAACTTTATCGCCAACCTGTCCTCGACGCTTGGCGATTCGGTCCAGGACTTGCAGGACATTCAGGCCAGCGCAACGTCACTTGCGGGCATTTTAAGCTCCACGGCCGATTCACTGACGTCGGCGGGCGGCATGCTCAAGCAGTCCGGATCGACCGAGGAGTCGGTGAAGCAGCTCATGCAGCATGCTGAGAGCGGTATTGCCGATTCCGAGCAAGCGCTCAAGTCCGCCAGCGATGCGATCGATGCTGCTATTGATGGGAGCGCAGGTTCGTTCGATAACGTTTCTACCGAGCTCGCAAAGGCATTCGACGCTGCAAACAAGCACGTCGATCTTACGGTGTCTCAGCTCAACGATGGCGCAGCGTCACTCAATAAACGTGCCGACGAGATTGATGGCACGGCGAATGAGCTCCGTAGTCTTGCTGGCCAGGTGAGTAACGATAAGCTCAAGGCAGGGCTTGAGGACGCGGCTGCCGAGCTTGATAAAACCGCGACGGAGTACCGCAACAATGCCAATGAGCTGACGAATATCGCGACGTCGCTCACGAAGAGTATGGCAGAGGTTAACAAATCGCGTGCCGAGGTCGATCAGGCAATCGCGGATGCCAAGGCTGGTATCTCGGGCGCCAAGATTGACTACGACTCTACGTTTTCGGTCAAGGCCAAAGAACTCAAGAAGACTATTTCGGGCGTTTTGGACTCGCTTGATGGCATCTCGGGCGACCTGGATAGCGCCGTAGACGGCCTGACCGCTGCTTCCGGTTCGCTGGCAAAGGGCCTCTCCAAGGCTGCAAAGCTGGTCAACAAGGCTTCCGATCAGCTGGGCGAGGCGTCGGACAAGATCAGCGCGTTTAAGGACGAGCTCGACGGCGCCTTGATGTCGGATGACCTCGCTACGATCAAGACGATGATCGGCAATGATCCCGAGGGTCTGGCCGTGTCGCTTTCCGGCCCCGTCGCGCTCGACCGCAAGCCGGTCTATCCGATCCGCAACTACGGTTCGGCCATGGCACCGTTCTACACGATTCTGTCGCTCTGGGTCGGCTCGATCGTACTGGCAGCCATGATGAAGGTCTCGGTTGACGATGAGCTCATCAACGAGCTCATCCCCGTGCGCCTGCACGAGATCTATCTGGGCCGTTACCTGTTCTTTGGCGGTTTGGCTCTGCTGCAGGCAACGCTCGTGTGCGCGGGCGACATTCTGTTCTTTGGCATTCAGTGCGACAACCCGCTGCAGTTTGTGCTGGCGGGCTGGGTCGCGAGTCTCGTGTTCTCCAATATCGTCTACACGCTCACCGTGTCGTTTGGTGATATCGGCAAGGCGCTCGCCGTCGTGCTTCTGGTCATGCAGGTCGGCGGTTCGGGCGGCACGTTCCCCATCGAGATGACCGGCCCCGTGTTCCAGGCGATCTATCCGTTCCTGCCGTTCACTCACGGCATCAACGCTATGCATGCTGCCATGGCCGGCGCCTACCATATGGAGTACTGGGTTGAGCTGGGTATTCTGGCGAGCTATCTGATTCCGTCGCTGGCCCTGGGCGTCGTCTTCCGCCGCCCAGTCATCAAAGCCAACGACTGGATTATCGAAAAGCTTGAGAGTACTAAATTAATCTAGTTACGCGGTTTTACCAAACCGCGTAACGGCTCGACGCTGCAAACGCCCCTAAGCGGCAATCTGACGTTCAA
>CAJKEF010000419.1 GCA_905198825.1 uncultured Collinsella sp.
TTTTGGACCCCTGAAACATCAACACTTTTCTGGCTCGGTTTCCTGCGGTTTTGTCGAGTGTTTCCTGCGGTTTTGCTGGCGAAAAATGCGGATGCTTCGGGGGTCCAATTTTGCTCGTTCACTTCGCGGAAAACCATTCACCTTCAATTTGCTGGAGGGAAGAGGGCCTCCTCTTTGGCGTCACGGATGTGCATCGCGGCGGGCGGATCGCCAGAAGCCGGCTGTTCTGCACCTTAAGATTTCCAAAAAGTTAACCTTTGTTGACCTCAATAGTTAGATAAACTAAACTATTTTCCAAAAGTGTGCTCGAGCAAACTTGTTTACTCGAGTGCTGAGGCACCGTGCCGCGTCCAATGCGGCAAAAGGGAGAAGCAACATGAAGAAGTCGACTTTTAACACCCTGCTTGTCGGTGGCGGTTTTCTGCTTGGTACGGCCGGCATCAAGCTGCTTACCAGCGCTCCGGTAAAGAATGCCTGCGTGCAGGGTATCGCGTGCGGCATGCGCATCAAGAACTGCTACCAGGACATGGTCGAGCAGGCCAAGGCCAATGTCGATGACATGGTTGCCGAGGCTGCCTACATCACCCAGAGCGACGCCGCTGCTGACGAGGCAGCCGAGTAACGCTCTCAGGCACAAATTATGAGATTCTCGATTATCAGCGAGATCCCTGGCAGGACCCGTCTTCAATTGGCGGGTCCTGTGCCAGAGAGCGATCTCGACGCACTTCTTAAGCTCAGCGGCGATATCGACGGCGTGCACAAGGTGCGCGTTTATGGCCGTATTGGCCAGATGGCGCTGGAGTACGACGAGCCGCGCCGTGCGAGCGTGCTCGACGCCCTGGGCGCACTCGATGCTCAAGCTATCGCCGATGCCAAGTCGGGCTATGTGATGCAACTCGAGCCGCGCAAGCACAAACTCGTTATGGACCTGGCGACACTCGTCGGCGCCCATTACGCACGTCGCTGGTTCTTGCCGACGCCTCTGCGTGCGGTGTTTGTCGTGGCCGGTTACATGGCATTTTTGCGCGCTGCCCTTCATGAGCTGGCACAGCCGCGCCTGACCGTTCCTGTGCTCGACGCTTCGGCCATCGGCATTTCGTTCGTCAAGCGTGATGTCGACACTGCGGGGCAGACGATGTTCCTGCTCAACGTGGGCGAGCTGCTCGAGGACTACACCCGCGCCATGAGCGAAAACGAGCTCATCAACTCGCTGCTCGATGTGCCCGACAAGGCGCAAAAGGTCGTCGGCGACACCGAGGTGAGCGTTGCTGCGACCGAGCTCGAGCCCGGCGATCTGGTCGCCGTACGCACCGGCATGTCCATCTGCATTGACGGTGTGGTCGAACAGGGGAGCGCCATGGTCAACCAGGCGACCCTGACCGGCGAGCCGCTTGCCGTCGAGCGCAGCGCAGGCGACGACGTGTTCGCCGGCACCGTCGTGGAAGACGGCAGCATTTTGGTGCGCGTGCGCGCCAACACGGCGCAGACCAAGCTGCGCTCGATCGTCTCGCTCGTGCAGACGGCCGACTCGCTCAAGTCCGAGGGCCAGTCGCATATGGAGGACCTTGCCAACAAGATCGTCCCGTGGAACTTCCTGCTCGCGGGCCTTGTCGCTCTCACCACGCGTAGCCTCATCAAGACCTCGGCGGCACTGATGGTCGACTACTCGTGCGCACTCAAGCTCACGGGTTCCGTTGCCG
>CAJKEF010000420.1 GCA_905198825.1 uncultured Collinsella sp.
AGACTGGTATCAAACGTTTCAGACCAGTCTTTTTAGCCCCGCCCCATTTTACCCACCTTACGTCAACCCGCTGAGCGCAATGTCGACGGACTCGTTGAGGTCGTCGGTAATGTGTACCAGATCCGGATCGAGCGGGCTGATCATACCGGCGCTCATCACCGGGCCGTTGAGCCAGTCGAACAGGCCCTGCCAGCACTCGCTGCCCACCAGCACGAGCGGCATGCGCTTGACCTTGTGCGTCTGCACCAGCGTGAGAACCTCGAACATCTCGTCGAGCGTGCCAAAGCCGCCGGGAAATACGATGGCGCCCGAGCTGTACTTAACGAACATGGTTTTGCGCACAAAGAAGTAACGGAAGTCCATGCCGAGGTTCACGTATTTATTGAGCCCCTGCTCGTGCGGCAATTCAATGCCCAGGCCAACTGACTTGCCGTTGACACTCGCCGCTCCCCTGTTGGCCGCCTCCATGATGCCGGGACCGCCGCCGGTGATAACCGCCACGCCGCGCTGGGCGATTTTGCGGCCGACCGTGCGCGCCGCCTTATAGAGCGGATCGGTCTTGGGCGTGCGGGCGCTACCGAAGATGGTCACCGCAGGACCAAGCTCGGCAAGCGCGCCAAAGCCGTCGACAAACTCAGCCTGAATGCGCAGTACGCGCCACGGATCGGCATGCAGCCAGTCGGTCGACTCCTCGGGCGCCAGCAGGTTGGCGTAGGTGTTGTCCTTAGGAATCATGGGGCCGCGCATAACCACGGGGCCGCGGCGGTACGTCTCGTCGTAGGCAGGCTCGCCCTCGACGTTCTCATTCTTAATCATGGGTACTCCTATCGAGAAAAAGAAAACGGGCGGGGTCGACGCCATGCGCCAAACACCCGCCCGAGCATCAACTATTCGGTATGGTACCCACGATGCATCATGCGCTTGCAAGGCATCGGTCAGCGGTCGTGCAGCCGGCGTCAGCGAATGTGACGAGCGGCTGCCGCTCAGCCTTTGCCGCTGCTCACGCCCCGCAAGCGTCCACGCCGTCCTTAGTAATCCACCGCCGCAGGACTGTTCATCCAGTCGCTCACGAACGCACCGTAACGGCCCTCGATAATGGCCTGGCGGGCACGCTGCATAAGGTTGAGCAGGTAGTAGATGTTGTGCATCGACAGCAGAATGCCGCCGAGCATCTCCTTCTGCGTGACCATGTGGCGAATGAGTGCGCGGCTGTAGCCGCCCGTGCACACCGGGCAGGTGCAGGTGGGATCGATGGGGCCGTCGTCGTGCGCAAAGCGCGCGTTGCGGAAGTTAAGGCGACCTTCACTGGAGAACGCCGTACCCATGCGGCCGGTGCGCGTCGGCAGCACGCAGTCGAACATGTCGATACCCACGCCCACGCCGCGCACGAGCGTGGTAGGGTTGCCGACGCCCATGAGGTAGCGCGGCTTGTGCTTAGGCATGTACTCGGAAACCAGCGGTGCCAGCGTCTCGAACATGGTCTCGTGGTCCTCGCCCACCGAATAGCCGCCGATGCCGTAACCGGGGAAGTCGCCGCACTCCTCCAGATGGCGCAGCGAGCGCAGGCGCAGATCTAGGTGCATGCCGCCCTGAACAATGCCAAAGAGCGCCTGGTCGTCGCGGGTATGAGCCTTATAGCAGCGCTCGGCCCACATACTCGACAGCTCCACGGCGCGCTCAACGTAGGCGCGCGTGGCGGG
>CAJKEF010000421.1 GCA_905198825.1 uncultured Collinsella sp.
AAGCCGACATATACTGGCCGCTAATGGCGCGGTTGAGCAGCGGATGCGAACCCTTGTCGTCGTTGAGCTCGGTCCACACGTCGTTGGAAACGCCGCCGATGAACACCGACGGATCAAACTTGGGCTCGCTCGCCATACCCAGAATCTCACCATTGTTGGGATCGAGGCACACCACGGCGCCGTTGCCGGCATCGCTATGACCCGTGGTCTTGGCAAGCTCAATGGCATTCGCCAGAGCCGTCTCGCAGGCCTGTTGAATCTTAAGATCCAGCGTAAGCTTAATGTCAGAACCGGCCTTGGCGGGAACGGCGCCGGCTTGACCGGTCACATTACCCGAGGCGTCAACTTTCACGGTCTGCTCACCACGAATGCCCTGCAGCAGATTTTCGTAGTAAATCTCTACGCCCGCCTGGCCCACAATATCGCCCGATTGATACGAGATCTGGCCAGCCGCGCTATCGCTGCCGTCCGACGACTTCTTGTTCTGCGCCTCGAGCTGCTCGGAGGTAATGGTGCCGGTATAGCCCAAGATATGGCATGCCGTCTCGCCATATGGATACTGGCGCTCGGTACGCTCGGCAATCTTGACGCCCGGGAACTCGCCGGCATGCTCCTTGATATAGGCAACCGTGGAGCGGCGCACGTCCGTCGCGATGGTATGCAGGCTCTGAGCGCCCTCTGTATTGTCCTGAATATTGCGAAGGACCGCCACGTAAGGCATTCCAAGCACGTTGGCAAGATGGCGAACCAGAACCTCATCCTCCGCAAGGTCGCGGTAGGCCACGACAGCAAGTGAGGGACGGTTCTGGACAAGCGCCACGCCATTGCGGTCAAGGATGCGACCGCGCACAGCGGGTGTGGTAACGGTGCGAGTCTGATTACTATTGGCCTGCTTCTCGTAATAGTCCGACGAGACCATCTGCATGCCCCACAGCTTGACGGCAAGTGCCGCAAACATCGCGCCCACACCCGTGGTGAGGATGGAAAAGCGGCCCTTAAAGGCCGTAGCGGCCGTATTGCCCTCGCCCTCGGTGGCGCGCGGGGCCGTTCCATGCTGCGTATCGTAGGTAAAACGGGAATCGCCACGACGCATGATGACCAGCGCGACCACGATGGCCACAACCAGCACGATACCGGCGATAATAACCGTCAACTGGGAAGACATCTATGGGCCTCCCCTATTTGAGCTTGCGGGTCTTGGGCTTAAAGCGCATACCCGCCTGACGCCCGCCGCGCGCGGAGAATCCGTAGCCAGACTGCGGAGCGACGCCGGACATCAAAAACGGAACGGCAACCAGGCCGGTCAGAATCGAGGACGGCAGGGCGTGTCCAAAGATCGCCACGACAAAACTCGATTCCAGTCCCATAAACAGCAAGATAATGCTGTAGATCACGTTAATGGCAAGCGCAAAGGCGCCCACCGTGATGCCGCGAGCGCTCGGGGTGCCGCCCGTCTGACCGGCGGCACTGTGTGTCAGGGCAAAGCTGCCCACTGTCAGCAACAGCGACATCACGCCCACCGGCACGGCTGCCGACAGGTCGTAGAACAGGCCACTGCAAAAACCGCAGATGACGGCCCGCGTGGGATCGCCCGAAAACACACTCAGGCACACCAGGATAATCATAAAGTTGACGCGACCGCCCGCAATGGAGATCTGCGGTGCCAGGCCTGCCTGCAGCA
>CAJKEF010000422.1 GCA_905198825.1 uncultured Collinsella sp.
CGCAGGTCGGGCAGGTCGTAGCGCAGGGCCGCGACGCGCTCGGCGCCAATGCCAAAGGCGAAGCCGGTGTACTTCTCGGGGTCGATGCCGCAGTTGATCAGGACGTTGGGGTCGACCATGCCGCAGCCCAGGATCTCGATCCAGCCGCTGTGCTTGCAGAAGTTGCAGCCCTTGCCGCCGCACACGTGACAGCTCACGTCCACCTCGCAGGAAGGCTCGGTGAAGGGGAAGAAGTGCGGGCGATAGCGCGTCTTGCGGTCCTCGCCAAACATGCACTTAACAAAGTAGTCGAGCGTGCCCTTAAGATCGCCAAAGGTGATGCCCTCGTCGACGACCAGGCCTTCGATCTGGTTGAACTGCGGCAGGTGGCAGGCGTCGGCCGTGTCGGGACGATAGACGGTGCCCGGGCAGATCATGTAGATGGGCGGCTTTTGCGACTCCATGGTGTGGATCTGCACGCCCGAGGTCTGGGTGCGCAGCAGCACGTCGGACTCGCCGTGGGCGTGAGCCTCGGGGTGCGCGACGCTGCCGGGGTTGTTGTCGACCACGTAGAAGGTATCGCGGGCCGAACGGCTCGGGTGATCCATGGGGGCGTTGAGCGCGGTGAAGTTGTAGTAGGAGGTGTCGACCATAGGGCCGGACTCGACGGTGTAGCCGATGCCGCAGAAGATGTCCTCGGCCTCCTCGATGATCTGCTTGATCAGGTGCTGGTGGCCGATCTGCGGACGGATGCCCGGCAGCGTGATGTCGACGGCATCGTGCTCGAGTGCGTGTTTGAGGGCGGCGGCCTTCATCTCGGTGGTGCGCTCGTCGAGCATGCCCTCGATCAGCTGGCGCATCTCGTTGGCGCGCTTGCCCATCACAGGACGATCCTCGGGGGCGAGCTTGCCCATCATGCGCATCAGGCCGGTGATGCGGCCCTTGCGGCCGAGCAGCTCAACGCGCGCGGCCTCGAGCTTTGCGGCGTCGTCGGCACCTGCGACGAGCTCCTTGGCCTCTTCCTCGAGTTTGACCAGATCATCAATCAGACTCATGTCTTCCCTTTCGTCTCTCGCGCATCTCGCTTGCCGGGGCGGCTAGCACCCGATAGCTGCGGATGTGCGGCCCGGTTCGGTAACAAAAAACCGTCCTCGGGCATGTGCATTGCCCAAGGACGGTTGAATTCCGCGGTACCACCTTGTTTGACCCGACGGATGTCTGGCCCGCCGCGCCCACTCTTTGCCCCTTGTCGCGAGGCTCACGGCTTCCCTACTGGGGACATCGCCGCCGCTGGCCGCGCGCCCGTTGAGGTCGCTGCTCGGGAGTGAACGCTTGGCCCTTGTCACCGCAGGAAGGCTTGCAGCCCATGACCTTCCCTCTCTTGCCGGCGACGCGGCGGGCAAAACCCTCTCCGTCAACGCATTGGGCTACAGGATACCACATTGTGTGAGCGTATCGCCGCGTTCCGTTTTGTTCGTGCTGGGTACAAGGCAGGTAGCTGTGCAAACTGGCCGTGCGCCCATCCGTGGCGCTCGGCTCGCGAGATCAAGGATATGGTATGGGAAAGAAGCACGATAAGAAGGCCGAGCCCGCAGCGGGCAAGACGCCCAAAGGCATGAAGGTCGATAAGGCCGTCAAGAAGCTCCGCAAGCTCGAGGGCAAGCTGTGGACCCGCGAGTACCTGCTCAAGATTGCCGAGTT
>CAJKEF010000423.1 GCA_905198825.1 uncultured Collinsella sp.
CCTGCGCAAGACGGACAGCACATTAAGTGCTGTCCTTTGCGTGCGGAACTTGCGGCGAGCAAAGCATCGTGCCGCTCGTAGTTCGTTTACGTGGTTGTTTGCAACTGGTTAGTTAGGGCCACTGGGTTGTGGCCTTGATTCTGCTGCAATCGGGTAAAGGCTGATATTGTCAACGCGAGGGGCTCATTCTTTTTGGTGGGCCTCTTTTTCTGTTATGGGGGACTTTGGGTTATGGCTAAGCGTTCTGGGTCGTATGTCGTTCCTTTCTCGTTTGAGCTGCTTTCGTTTGATGAGGCTGTGGGGCTTGCTGCTGATACGGGGCGGATTTCTGGGGATGCTGGGCCTCTGCTTGAGACGGTTGTCGATATGCTCGATGAGCTGGGACGTCCGGATGAGTATTTCGATTGTATTCAGGTCGCCGGTACCAATGGCAAGACTTCGACCACGCGTTTTTCGGCTGCCATTCTTCGCGGCGAGGGGCTCAAGACCGCGCTGTATACGTCGCCGCAGCTGGTGCGCTATCCCGAGCGCATGGAGGTCGATGGACGCGTCGTGAGCGACGAGGCCTTTGCTCGTGGCGTTTCAGCGGCTGTCGAGGCGGGACATCGCGTGAATGCGCGCCGTGTGGCGGCGGGGGAGCGCGCCTATTCCATCACGCCGTTTGACCTGCTGACGGCTGCCGCATTGGTGGTGTTTGCCGAGGCTGCGGTGGATGTTGCCGTGCTCGAGGTTGGCATGGGCGGCCGTTGGGACGCCACGAGTGCGACCGACCCCGTGGCCGTTGCCATCACAGGCATCGGGCTCGACCATACACGCATTCTGGGCGATACGCTCGAGGCCATTGCGGGGGAGAAGGCTGCGGTTATTAAGCCTGGGCGCTTGGTTGTTTTGGGCGAGGGCACGCATGAGGCGAGCGTTCAGCGCGTGATGGATGCCCGTTGTCGCGAGTGCGGCGTCGTGCCGTTCGTGGTGAGTCATGCCACGACTAAGGTGCCGGCGCATGTGGGCGACACGGTTGAGTTTAGCTGCACCACGCCGCGTGCAATCTATACGTCGAGCATGGTCAAGCCGGCCTATCAGCCGCAGAATGCCGCGTGCGCGATTATGCTTTGCGAGGGGTATTTGGGTCGCGAACTCGATCATGACAAGCTCGATGCGTCGCTTATGGGCTGCCCCACGCCGGGTCGCTTTGATGTGCTGGGAACCGATCCGCTCAAACTGATCGACGCCTGCCATAACCCCCAGAGCTGCGAGAACTTTGTGAGCGCGCTGGACGAGATCGATCCGTGCGTAGAGAATCGCCCCACGCTGCTTTGCGCCGCATTGGCTGACAAGGACGTGGCGGGTATCGTCGACGTGCTTGTTCCGGCGTTCCCCCGTGTAGTCGTGACGCAGACCGATTCCGATCGCGCCCTGCCGGCGGAGGAGCTCGCTGCCCTGGTGGACGCCGATAAGCTCGCTGGCGTGTATCCCAACGTATCCGAGGCCCTCGCAGCCCTCGATGCCGCTGGCGAGCCCTTCATAGCAGCCGGCACCATCACCCTAGCCGGCGAAGTAGCGGGGCTGCTGCGCTAGTCCTATTTGCCGGGTAGCTAATTTGGCCCGCTCGCTACGAAATAGGCCTATCTACTACGTTTTAGCAAATACCCTCGACCACG
>CAJKEF010000424.1 GCA_905198825.1 uncultured Collinsella sp.
AGGACACTATCAGCTACGAGAAGGACGGCGAGGTCCACACCATCGCCGGTGCCGATACGCTGGTGCTTGCCATGGGCTATCGTCCCAATACCAAGCTGGCCGACGACCTTGCCGCTGCCGGTGTTGCTACCCACGTGCTGGGCGACGCCCAGAAGTGCGGCAACATCCGCGATGCCATCGGCGATGGCTACAAGGTTGCCTGCGAACTCTAGTCAACCCCTTTGCACCAATCGATTGCAAAAAGCGGCGGCTGTCCTGTGTTGGGCAGCCGCCGCTTGCGTTCGACGGGAAGGCGCAGAATGCCCGATTAGAGCCCCAGGAGCTCCTTGACCTTGGCGATGATGGCCTCGTCGGTGGCGTTGGCAAAGAAGTATTCCTGGAAGTGCTCGCCGGCAAGTGCGCCCTTCACCAGGTCCTGATCAATCTCGCCCAGGACGTCGACGAGCGGACGCATGGTCACAGCGCGCACGCCGTCGAGGATCTTCTTGTTGCGCTGCTCGGGCTCAACGCGCTCGGCAGGATAACCGTTGCCCGAACCAAAGCCAAAGAGCTTCTCGAAGGTGTACTCAAGGTTGAGCTCCTGGCCCCAGCCGTTCTTGAGGGCGAAGGGCATGGCGACGGCGTTGCCATCGTTGACCTGGGCAAAGGTGTAGGCGTCGAGCGGGTCGGCAACGTGGCCACACAGCACGCCGGGGAAGGAGTTGCAGGCGAGCATGGCGCCCTCGCCGGTGCCGCAGCCGGTCACGACGTAGTCAGCAGCGCCGGAGTTCAGCAGCACGGCGGCAAGGATGCCGTTCTGCACATAGGTGAGGGGCTTGGAGTCGGCGTCGGCATACATGCCATAGTTAAAGACGGTGTGGCCCATGGGCTCGACAACCTTCTTAAGGGCAGCCTCGATCATAGGGTTCTTGGAGTTCTGAGAGTTCTCATTGATCAGAGCGATTTTCATTGCGAATTACCTTCCTATTTCTAACTTGCGGTGGAATAGTTCCTATTTATCCTGATAGATGGCCTATACAGGAACTATTTCACCGCAACTATTACATTGGCCTTAATGTGGGCGTGCGGTGAGCGAGCGGGCTTGAGGCGGAGCAGGTTGCCTTGAAAGAGGAGGGAAGCGTACTTGGGTACGCGACCGACGATTGAAAGGCAAGATGCCCGTCTCAAGCCCGCGCAGCGCCTAAGCAGGTTGCTTGCCGATGTAAGCCAGAATGCCGCCGTCGACGTAGAGGATGTGGCCGTTGACGAAGTTCGATGCATCGGAAGCCAAGAACACGGCGGGGCCCTTCAGGTCCTCGGGCGTGCCCCAACGGGCGGCCGGCGTTTTGGCAATGATGAACTGGTCAAACGGGTGACGGCTGCCGTCGGGCTGCGTCTCGCGCAGCGGCGCGGTCTGCGGCGTGGCGATGTAGCCGGGCCCAATGCCGTTGCACTGGATATTGGCCTCGCCAAACTCCGAGCAGATGTTCTTGGTGAGCATCTTCAGGCCGCCCTTGGCCGCGGCATAGCCGGCGATGGTCTCGCGGCCTAGCTCGCTCATCATCGAGCAGATGTTGATAATCTTGCCGTGGCCCTTGGCGATCATGCCGGGCAGACAGGCCTTGGACACGATAAACGGTGCGTTGAGGTCAATATCGACGACGCGGCGGA
>CAJKEF010000425.1 GCA_905198825.1 uncultured Collinsella sp.
CGAAGCCCATGGCAGGCAGGATGTTGGCTGCGACGCCAAAGCCATCGAGGACGAACGTCGGGATGAAGTCGAGCAGGCCCTGAACAGCGTCGGCACCCAGATAGAAGGAGACCGAGCACAGGATAAAGGCCAGGACGACAATCACGAGACCGATAATCCAGTGCATAGCGTAGATACCCTTGAGGTTACCCTTGCTGGCAAAGACGTCGGCACGATCGACCAGAAGGGGCATACCGGCGTTGACGACGTTCTTAATGGCCAGGCACAGAGTGGCGATGGGCATCGCGAGCGCGATAGCGGCCTCGGTGCTCTGACCCAGCTGAATAGCGAAGGCGCAGGCGAGCACACCGCCAATCGTCTCATCGGGCGGCACGTAAGCGCCGATGGAGATAGAACCCATGAAGAGCAGCTCGAGGCTCGCACCGATGGCGAGGCCGGACTGCAGGTCCCCGAGGACTATGCCGACGAGCGGGCACAGAACGATCGGGCGGAACGCATAGAGCGTACCGAGCTGATAATCGAGCTTACCGAAGGCAGCGATAAGTCCGATGAGGATCGCTTGAACAAGCATTGTTCCTCCCTTTGATCCCTCTTGGATCCGCGCGGCGATTCCCGACTTGTCAGCGCGCCCTTTTCCATGCCGACAATCGCCCAGACAGATCCAGCTTGTACCGGTGTGCTGTTAACACCTAAACCGGTGCAAATGATTTGATACCAATTATATAGTCATGCGAAAACTATTTAATACCAATCGCTCAACGGGCGTGTACTCCCGGTGAACGGTAGATGGGGGTAACGGGTAAAGCGTTTATCCGGTACGCCCACGAATAGGGCCGGCGCCGTGCGCGCCGCCCGTGGTTCCCAATTAGAGGGCGCTTAGGGCATCGACCTTGGGGTCGTCGGCCAGAGCGCGAATCTCGACCTCGACACCGCGGCCAACGAGCTCACGAATGTCCTCTTCCTCGGCAGCAGTCACAAAGATCTGGCGGGAGATCTTACGGGCATCGGGACGCTGCTCGTCCTTGGACTTGGTGTTGCCCAGGTTGATGGAGGTGATCTGCGGGCAGCCGTCGACAAGCTGCTTGGCCTCGGCGATGCTGGCGACGCAGATGATCATCTTGTACTTATCGGTAACACCGGAGTTGATGGCCTCGATGGCGTGCTCCATGTCCTTGATGACGAGCTTGACGTTGGCCGGCTTTCCCATCTTGAGCGTAGTCTTCCAGACGGGATCGTTGGCAACCTTGTCGCCAACGCAGAAGATGCAGTCGGAGCCCAAGCCCTGGACCCAAGAGACGGCCACCTGGCCATGAAGCAGACGATGGTCGACGCGAAGCAGTTGAATCATGATTGACCCCCAAAGGTCTCATGCCGGAAACCCGGCCCCATTAATAGCAGGCGGTGACTAGAACTCTTCCTCGTCATCCGCATCGGTCAGCAGGTCGTTGACAAACTTGACGCGCGTGTCGTCAGCCGCGAGGATCTCGCGGATAACCTGATCGGCGGGAGCCTCCTGGTCCGAAAAGAGCAGCTGGATCAGCAGCGGCAGATTCATGTTGGCAACCAGGTAGGTGTTGGGGCGCGTCTGGACAATCTTGGTGAACTCGTTGTTGACGCTGCCGCCAAACAGGTCGGTGCACACGATTAC
>CAJKEF010000426.1 GCA_905198825.1 uncultured Collinsella sp.
AGCATGAACTAACCATTTATTAGTTGCGGTGGAATAGTTCCTAGAATGGCCAGCTTAAGGGCAAAACAGGAACTATTCCACCGCAACTTTTTTGGCCGGCGGGGCAGTACCTGTCCCACCGGCCATCATTTACGCTCTTTTAGCTAGTCCGCGAGCTTCTCCACCTGATCGAGCATCTTGTCGAGCTTGGCCTTTGCTTCGGCCTTGACCTTCTCAGCTTCTTCGTGAGCCTTCGCCTTCTGGGCGACCTTTTCCTCGGCTTCGGGATCGACGACGACCAGATTGGACGCGTCGTGCTCAACAAGCTTGAGCGCATGCTCGGGACAAACCTTGACACAGGCGCCGCAGCCTAAACAATACGTGGACTCCAACGCAAAGCGGCCGCTTCCCACCAGATCGCAGGCAAACGTGGGGCACACGTTGACGCACTCGCCGCAAGAGGTGCACTTGTCAAAATCGCATTCCGGCGTGCTCACCTGCATGTTCTGGGCAAGCTCGGGGTGGTTTTGCAGCGTCGAGAGCACCAGCTGCCGCCCGTGCGTGAGCGAACGGCGACGCTTGGTCGTCGTGGTGCCGCACATGGTGTTGAGCGTGCGCTCCAGCTGCGTAATCTGGTGACGGTGGGCCTTCAACTTCTGCGTCACCGAGGCCAGCGCCGCCGTCGCCGGGTTGAGCTTGGTCACCGTCAGACCCGTGGTGCGGGCGATCTTTTCCATGTACTCCTTGCGCTCGTACTCGCGAAGCTTATGGCACTTGAGGCTCTTGGGGTCGACCTCCAGGCCCATACCCGTGCCGGACCACTCCTCGGCGGTAGCAATGGCCTCGCCCAGGATGTCCTCGCCACCGGTGTTACGGCACTTATCGCACACGCCCAGCGGCAGGTACACGCTCACGTTGGGATAGTCCGCCAGTACCGAAAACCAAGTCTCTGCCGTAATATCGCCCACACAGGCGACGACAACCTCGTTCTCGCGCGGCATGCGCTTAAGGGCACGCGTGCAGGTAACGTAGGCGGTCTCGTGGCTCGTAGCTGCCGAGACAATGTCGTCGTAGACGTTTTTGGGTGCAAGGCGCGGAGAGATAATCGCCTCCGTCGGGCAAGCAGCGGCGCACAGACCGCACTTGCGACAGGAGTCGAGGATCTCGATGGCGTCTTCCTCGACCTCGATAGCGTTGACCGGGCACACATCCATGCACGCGGTGCAGGCGCTCTTCTCGTTTTTGCAGGTCAGGCACGGAATGGTGTTGCCGCGCGGACGCTCCTTGTAGTCGGCAGGATTCCACTGCGGTGCCGACGGATCGAGTGCATCGGTCACACCGCCAAGCGGGTTTTTAAGAAAGTCGAAACCCTTGCTGATCTCGATAATGTCATCAAACAGATCGTGTTCCTGCGCCATGCGCGGCCCCTCCCTGAGCAGTGCAAACAAGCAAGAGATAATGATACGCTATCGGCCCACGCCTCGGGCAAATTACACGCGGAGCACCTTTGAGGCAAATAGACCATGGCCTATCGCCGTCTCGATTGCACAAGGTCAATCAAGCGCCAAACTATGCCTCGCACATGAGCTGCACGAGCTTCTGTTTGGTCACCTTGGTCTGCTCGTTGGCCATGTTACGCTCGTTTCTAAAGACCGCATTTG
>CAJKEF010000427.1 GCA_905198825.1 uncultured Collinsella sp.
GGAGGACACCGACGGCAAGGTCGACATCTTCGTCGCCGGCGTCGGCACCGGTGGTACCGTGACCGGCGTGGGCGAGTTCCTCAAGGAGCAGAACCCCGAGATTCAGGTCGTCGCCGTCGAGCCCGCCACCTCCCCGGTGCTCTCTAAGGGCCAGGCCGGCCCGCACAAGATCCAGGGTATCGGCGCCGGTTTTGTGCCCGACGTCCTCGACACCCAGGTCTATGACGAGATCATCCCCGTCGAGAACGACGACGCCTTTGCCACCGGCCGCGCCGTGGGCCACAAGGAGGGCGTGCTCGTGGGTATTTCGTCCGGCGCCGCCGTGTGGGCCGCACTGCAGCTGGCCAAGCGCCCCGAGAACGAGGGCAAGACCATCGTGGCGCTGCTCGCCGACACCGGTGAGCGTTACCTGTCCACGGCGCTCTTCCAGGACTAGAGCTTCTCGTTCTTAGAACGAGTCCAGGGCACGCCAGTCTCCCCTCTCTTCTGACAGCCTGAGTCCATCTCGTTAGGGTGTCCCACGAGACGTCCGAACTTGCTACAATGTCTGCGGCGCGGAACCAGCCTCCCGCGCCGCTTTTCTTTTTTGGCCACATGCCACCAAGGAGAACCTCTCCATGCACAACAAGCGCGTGCTCGTCGCCATGAGCGGCGGCGTCGATTCCAGCGTGACCGCGTATCTGCTCAAGCGCCAGGGCTACGAATGCGTTGGCGCCACCATGCGCCTCACCTGCCCCGCGCCCGATCCTATCACGGGCATGAGTAAGGTCGACCGCGATATCGCCGATGCAAAGGCCGTCGCCGATCGCCTGGGGATACCCCACCATGTGCTCGACCTGCAGCAGACCTTCGACCGCAATGTTATCGAGCGCTTCGTGACTGCCTATCAGGAGGGGCTGACACCCAACCCGTGCATCATCTGCAACCGCCATATTAAGTTTGGCGCGCTGCTCGATGCGGCACTCGATATGGGCTGCGACTACATCGCCACAGGTCACTACGCCAAAACGAGCCAGGCGTCCGACGGCACCTGGCAGCTGCACCGCGGCGAGGACCCCAAAAAGGACCAGAGTTACTTTTTGTATTCGCTTACGCAGGAACGCCTGGCGCACACGATCTTTCCGCTAGCTGGGCTGGACAAAGAGCGCGACGTGCGCCGCATTGCCGCCGAGCAGGGCTTCATCAACGCCAAAAAGGCCGAGAGCGAGGATATCTGCTTTATTCCAGACGGTGACTACGCGGGCTATATCGAGCGCCGCTGCGGACATCCCGCTGCACCGGGCGACATCGTATGGCGCGACGGCAGCGTGGTAGGGCGCCACAACGGCGCGCTGCGCTATACCATCGGCCAGCGCAAGGGCTTGGGCGTCGCGATGGCGCATCCCGTGTACGTAACGGGCGTCGATGCCGCCAACAACACTGTGCATCTGGGCGAGGTCGAGGACCTGACGGCCACAGCGCTCACGGCCGATGAGTGGATCTGGAGCGCGCCGGCAGGGCGCATGGAGGCAGAGCTCGATGCCGGCGGCATTCGCGTGGGCGCCAAGTACCGCTACCGTCAGAAAGACCAGGCAGCGACCCTTACGCGCGGCGAAGACGGGCAAATGCTGCTAACTTTTGACGAGCCGCAGCGCGCCAT
>CAJKEF010000428.1 GCA_905198825.1 uncultured Collinsella sp.
GGTTCCACCTCGCGGCACACCAGGCGAACATAGCCGCCCTGGCGGTTGTACTTGACGGCATTGCCGGCAATATTGAGCAACAAGCGCTTGAGGTGCGTCACGCTCACCCGCGCATAGGGATGAACAAGGGTTCGTTGGTCACAAATAATTGTAACCAGACGCTCCTCGGCCTGGCGCTCCAGAATATCGCGCACTTCACAGTTGAGGGCCACCAAATTTGTGGGTACGAGGTTCAGGTCGACCTGCCCGCTCTCCAGGCGACTCATATCGAGCGCCTCGTTGGCAAGGTCGAGCAGCAGTCCCGATGCCGTCCAAATCTTTGAGCGGCACTCGGTCTGCTTTTGCAGATCGTCCGCATTGGCATCGCCAACCTCGACCATGCCGCGAATGCCGTTGATGGGCGTGCGCAGATCGTGGCTCATGCGACGCAGAAACTCCGTCTTTGCCGAGTTGGCAGACGAGGCCTCACGCGCCGCCTTTGCCAGCTTGTCGCCATAGTCGCGCTCCTGCTGCAGCAAGTCCGTCAAACGTCGACGATCAGCGCGGCGGCGCACCGTCACAACAACGGCTATAACACCGCCGTAGAGCACCAGCACGCCGGCGGCAACAGCCGCGGCGACCTCAAAGTAGCGCTGCGCCGAGGCATAGGTGTACACATAGAATTTGTGCGCTTTTCCAAATGTGCCCAAATACCACTCGCCGTCGGCGTTAACCAATCTGACCTTACCAGCCAGGCATCGATCCTTAATACCGTCGACAATAAAGACATCCGTCGCAGGCAGATCGAACACGCCCAATACGGTGGGTTCAACGGCATTGGTCGCAACGACCTTGCCGTCGCTTTCGATCACGATATTGCCGCTATCGATGGTTTCATAGCCATCAAGCAAGCTCTGCAGTTTGAGTGTATTGCTTGCAACTGCCTTCGCACTCTGATGCCTTACCGCGATAACGATGCCCTCGCCATCCTGCCGAGTCACGCAGCCAATGTCTGCGACCGAATCATCCGCAAGCGTGATGCGGGCGGTATAGGACTTAAGCGGATGAGTTGCCACCTCCAGCACGGGTGATTCTTTGAGATACGTAGCGAGCGACCCGTAGTCCACATCGCCCGTCGAGGACTCAGACACCAAATTGCCCGATGCGTCCGTCACGATCAGTGCGCTCACGTTGAACTGGTCGGCGTATTGCTCCAGCATGGCGTTATCCACCGAACCGTCGCGCTCCATATCGCGCGCTGTCTCTCCGGCGATCTCCATAACGCGAATCAGGTTTTTGGTTGTATAGGCGCTATTGAATGCATCGTAGGAAAGGCTCTGCGTCGCCACGTAATCGACAACGTCGGCAAAGCGCTGCTCGGCCTGAGCTGTCGTGTAGCTGTAGCTCATCATGCCGGCAACAACCGAGAGCGCTATCCCCAGCAGAGCGACAAGAAGCCATGCCCCTGTCGAACGATTGCCCCGCTCCTGAGCGGCGTGGTCGGGCGCATCGATCATGACAGGCCCTCCATATTCAAAAATGGCGAAGGGTCATCAAAGTACTTTGACACCAGGCGTTCCATGGTGCCATCGGCAAGCATTTCTTGGTAGGCATGAGTGAGCTTGACGTCGATGCCGCGCGTATCGTTGATATC
>CAJKEF010000429.1 GCA_905198825.1 uncultured Collinsella sp.
TGGTTTCGTTAATCATCTGTTCCCCTTTCGCATAGGCGGTATTGTACGCTTTAGTCGGGCAAAGCGCCGCAGCAATGTTGATTGGGGACAGACTTAAATGCGTGAAAACGCTCATTTAAGTCTGTCCCCAATCAACAGACGGCCCCATATCGCTCAAAAGAAAAAGCCTCCGCAGGTTTCCCCGCGGAGGCTTTCGCCACAAAGACTATTTGTCGGCGTCGTCGTCGGTGTCGACATCGGCACCGACGACGGCATGGTCATCGTCAGCATCATCGGATGCGGCTTCGGCATCCTCCTGCATGGCCGCCTGCGCAAAGGCCGCGGCATCTGCCGCAAGTTCCTCCTCGCTCATGCGAGGCGCACGCTTCTTGGTCGGCATGCCGGCCGCCTTGGCGTTGCGCTCCTCCTTGGCCGCCAGGATATCGCCCTCGCGCTCAAGGTAGGCATCCCACTCGTTGTCGAGCAGGGCGTTCACGGCGTCGCCTTCGACGGTCTCGCGCTCAAGCAGCACCTTCGCCATCAGATCGAGCTGATCGCGACGGGCGTCCAGGATCTCGACCGCACGACGATGGGCTTCACGCATAATGCGCTGAACCTCGATATCGATGCGGCGCGCCGTCTCCTCGGAGTAATCCTGGTGATCGGCGTAATCGCGACCAAGGAACACCTGATGTTGCGCCTCGCCAAACACTTGCGTGCCCAGCTCCTCGCTCATGCCCAGGCGCGTGACCATCTCGCGCGCCATCTTGGTTGCGCGCTCCAGATCGTTGCTCGCACCCGACGTAATGTCATCGCACATGAGCTCCTCGGCCACGCGACCGCCCAAGAACACGGCGAGCTCGTCGAGCATCTCGTTCTTAGTCTTGAGGAAGTGGTCCTCCTGCGGAAGCTGCAGCGTGTAGCCCAGAGCCTGACCGCGGCTGACGATCGAGATCTTGTGGACCGGATCGGAGTGCTCCAGGATGTGGCCCACCAGGGCGTGACCGCTCTCGTGGTAGGCAATCGTGGTGCGCTCGGCCTCGGTCATCACGCGACCCTTGCGCTGCGGTCCGGCAATCACGCGCTCCATCGATTCCTCGACCTCGTCCATCGAGATCACGGAACGATGACGGCGAGCGGCCAGCAGCGCAGACTCGTTGAGCAGGTTCGCCAAATCGGCACCAGTAAAGCCAACGGTCATCTGGGCGAGCTTCTCAAACTTAACGTCCTCGTCCATCGGCTTGTTCTCGGCATGCACGCGCAAGATCTGCTCGCGGCCCTTCACATCCGGACGGTCGACCGTAACCTGACGGTCAAAACGGCCGGGACGCAGCAATGCCGGGTCCAGAATATCGGGGCGATTGGTCGCGGCGATCAGGATGACCGACTCGCTTTCCTCAAAGCCGTCCATCTCGACCAGCAGCTGGTTGAGCGTCTGCTCGCGCTCGTCGTGACCGCCGCCCAAGCCAGCTCCGCGCTGACGTCCCACGGCATCGATCTCATCGATGAAGATGATCGACGGGGCCTGGGACTTGGCCTCCTTAAAGAGGTCACGCACACGGCTGGCGCCGACACCTACGAACATCTCGACAAAGTCGGAACCCGAGATACTAAAGAACGGCACGCCCGCCTCGCCGGCAACGGCCTTGGC
>CAJKEF010000430.1 GCA_905198825.1 uncultured Collinsella sp.
GACCGCGCAGCGTCGGCCCGTTACGGCGTTTGGCAAAACGCCGTAACTCCTACGGACGCTGGCCCATGCCGCCCTCGAGGGTGACAGTCTCGCCGTTCATGTACTTAAAGTCGGGACCGCAGAGCTGAACGACAACGCGGCCGATTTCCTTCTCGACGTCGCCATAGTGGCCTGCCGGCGGCATGTGAACGTTGGCCTTAAACGCCTCGGGATAGGCATCCTGGAAGTTCTCGAGCGCAGCGGTCCAAGCAAGCGGGCACACGATGTTGACGTTGATGCCGTCCTTGCCCCACTCGTTGGCGGCAACGCGAGTCAGACCGCGGATGCCCTCCTTGGCAGCGGCATAGCTGCACTGGCCATAGTTGCCAAACAGGCCGGCACCCGAAGCAAAGTTGACCACGGAGCCCTTGGTCTCCTTCAGGTGCGGATAGGCCTTCTGCATGTACAGATAGGTGGCATACAGACCGGAATAAATGGCCAGGTTAAACTGATCCATGGTGTGATCGGCGATGGTCACGCCCGAGGCGCTGGCCTGAGCATTGTTGACGACGGCGTCGATGCGGCCGAACTCCTCAATGGCCTTGTCGATGACGTTCTGGACGACGGCCTCGTTGTCCTGACCAGCCGAGACATCGGCCTGAACGGGCAGAACCTTGACACCGTACTCGGCCTCGAGAGACTCCTTGGCGGCCTCGAGCTTGGCGACGTTGCGGCCGGTGATGACGAGGTTCGCGCCCTCCTTGGCAAATGCGATATCGATGCCGTAGCCGATGGAGCCAGCGGAACCGTCCTTAAGCGTGGCCTTGCCGCCGCCGGTGACGATCACGGTCTTACCAGTGAAAAATCCCATATCAAAGTCCTTTCAAATCGCGACGGGCCCACCCGCCGACTGCGCGCATCCAACTTCACGCGCCAAAAGCTGAGATGCAACTTTAGCGTGTTCAAGCGAAAATAAAAGACCGCGGTAGGCGAACGGCACCACGTCGTTCGGCGAAGGGATTGTCAAGTACAAACTGGATAAAGGGACCGAGTTATTGTTATCAGATCGAGCCATCGAACACGTTTTGAAACTTTGCTGCAGCGCGTGGGATGTCGGCGCGAGACTTTATCATAGGGTGACAAACAACGATGAGGAGCGCATACCTATGACAGACGAGCTGGACCCCCAGACTCAACAGCATATTGATGATTCCGCAGACACCATTGACGACTGCGATACTTCTACCAGTAGCGATGGCGGCATTGATGCCTCTGTCGAGAAGACTCCTGCCGCCGCAGTCGAGGCCGCAGACGCAAATGTTGCCGCAGAGCAAGACAAAGAAGAGCAGCTAGAGCAGCCGGACCCGAACGATACTGAGCCCAAGGCCGAGAACGCTCCGCAAGCAGCGGGCCCCATCGAGGTCTCTTCGGAAGAAGAGCTCGATGCCGTCATGGACTCCATGATGGATGCTGTCAAAGCGATGAAAGACGCCGTGGCCGATGCCGATATTGATGCCGAGGAAGAGGAGGCCGCCGAGGCGGCCTCGACCTTTGTGCCCGGCGAGACTCCGGTTGCCGACCAAGGCAGTACCATGCCCTCGTTTCTGCAGCTCGAGCATCCCACGATTGGCGCCGATGCGGTCGATCC
>CAJKEF010000431.1 GCA_905198825.1 uncultured Collinsella sp.
CCCGCAACGGCCACGCGCCCCCCCACATCAGCCCAGCGGCCCCAACCAACAACGGCCCCATCGCAGGCCGCTCGCAGCAGCGTCACGGCAGGCGGGGGCCGGGCTTAGTTTTCAGAACACTCCGCAGACCAGTGTGGCGCCTTGTCCGCAGCTCCGAAGGAGCAGGACAAGGCGCCACACATGGTCGAGGACGTTCTGAAAACTAAGCCCGGCCCCCGCCGGACAGGTCAACCTACTCGCAGAGCAGTTTAGCGATCTGGACGGCGTTGGTTGCCGCGCCCTTACGGATTTGGTCGCCGCAGCACCAGAAGGTGATGCCACGCGCGGCCTCGGGGTTCGAGATGTCGCGACGCACGCGGCCGACCCAAATCAGGTCCTGGTCGGAGGTATCCATCGGCATGGGGAAGCGGTCGTGCGCATCCTCGGCGCTCATGTCGTCAACCAGCTTCACGCCCGGAGCGGCAGCCAGCGCAGCACGAGCCTCCTCGACCGTGATGTCACGCTCGAACTCGAGTGTAATGCTCTCGGAGTGCGAGCGCAGCACGGGCACGCGCACGCAGGTGCAGTTCACGCGCAGCTCGGGCAGGTGCATGATCTTGCGGCCCTCGTTCTGCAGCTTCATCTCCTCGGAGGTAAAGCCCTCCTCCTTGACGCCGCCAATCTGCGGAATCAGGTTGCTCGCGAGCTGGGCGGCAAATGCGCGCGGCTCGGGAATCTCCTCGCCACGGCCCAGGGCGACCAGCTGAGCCTCGAGCTCGGCCATACCGGGAGCGCCGGCGCCCGAAGCCGCCTGATACGTCGAAACAATCATGCGCTTCACGCCGGCGAGCTGATGCAGCGGCCACGTGGGAACCAGGCCGATGATGGTCGCGCAGTTGGGATTGGCGATAAGGCCGTGATGCCACTTGATATCGTCGGCATTGATCTCGGGCACGACCAGCGGTACCTCGGGATCCATACGGAAGGCATGGCTGTTGTCGACCACGACGGCGCCGCGTTTGACGGCCTCGGGCAGCAGCTCCTTCGCGATATCGTCGCCGGCGGCTCCAAGCACAATGTCACAGCCCTCAAAGGCCTCGGGGCAAGCCTCTTCGATCACGATCTGCTCGCCGCGGAACTCGACGGTCTTGCCCGCGGAGCGTGCACTTGCCAGCAGCTTGAGCTTGCCAACCGGGAACTCCTGCTCATTGAGGCACTCGAGCATCTGGGTGCCCACGGCTCCCGTCGCGCCCAAAATAGCAACCGTGTACTGTTTCATGCTTCCCCCTTTAAAGGTTTTGGCTTTTGCCCGCACGCCGAGCAGGCCGATTATTGTTGCCAGTGTATACAAGAACGGGGCGGACACGAAACCCGCCCCGTCGAAACGAAACCGAAACGAAACGCCCCGCCGTAGATTTTTGAGACATGACCCAAAAATCTACCGAGCAGTCGCTACTTTTTGAGCGCGGCCAGAGCGGGATCGACCGGCGCAGGAGCCTCCAGATCGGAGACCTTCACAATGCCGTTCTCGTCGGAGAAGGCACGGTAAATGGTCTGAATCGCCAGGTCGAAGTCTTTCTCCTCGACACCGATAATGATGTTGATCTCGTCGCAGCTCTGCGAAATCATACGCACGCTCACGCC
>CAJKEF010000432.1 GCA_905198825.1 uncultured Collinsella sp.
CGATCTTGGCGTGAGCTGTGAGCCCGGCCAGGCCGACACGGTGCCCCTGGAGGCGCCGGAGCTTTCGTTTGACGATCGGCTCGATGGCTTCGTTGCCGCCTTTGGGCTCACCAAGCGCGAGCGCGATGTTCTGGAGGCACTGGTCGTTTCGGACGACAGCGTGCAGGGCGTGGCGGCGGCACTCTTCCTTTCGCGCTCCACGCTCTATCGCCACATCGCTTCGATCAACAAAAAGACCGGTGTCTCCTCGCGCGTAGCCCTCATCAACTTCTTCTGGTCCTGGACACCCCAAGACTAGCTAACCACCACAAAGGGGACAGGCACCTTTGTGGTGGTTTTTTACCTGCAAAAATATGAATATGAGACATTTGTCACCTGCCGTTTTGGTGCTCAAAGGCATATGAATGTGATGCTGAGCAGAGCAGAACGGAGGGGGTGCACCTATGGCGTCTCGGGGTTGCGCGTCTAATAAAACTGCGGGCGCGCTTATCGCCGTGGTGGTCTTTGCCGCGGCGGTGACACTCATGCGAGTTTACGTTGCCGGCGACCATGGCGCTCAAGGAAAGACTGCCGCGCAAGTGTCGCTCAACGATTGCGCTGCCGTTCCGGTGGCGGTCAAGCTTATCGAGGACGGGGAGGCGCGGACGGTCTATGAGACCAACGATGCCGAACTGGTCGCATCGACTTTTGCCGCGCTCGATGGCTGCACCGTGGGGGATGCGGTGGATGAGCGGATGAGCGATGCCGGCCGAACGCTCGTCTTTATCTATACGGATGGCTCGGAGCAATCGGTAGAACTTGAGGGCAAAAACATCGTGCTCGATAAGACGGCGTACCGACTTAACAGTGCCGATGAGTTATGGCGGCAGCTTGCCGCGATCAAAAACAGCTAACGAAATTAGGGATGTACGGGATGAGTGACTTGAGATTCTGCCCGGCGTGTGGGGCGCAGCTGCCTCGGGTCGCCGGCGTGCCGGTGCGATTTTGCCCGGGGTGCGGCGTCCGACTTGAGGGCGTTGTGGGCTACTCGGGCGCCGTGGGGGCTACAGATGGGGCGACTGCCGATGACGATGCGGACGAAGGCGGCGACCCGAGCGTGGACGCGCCGGCTGATGCGCCGGTGGAGACTGCCGGCGTCGCGTCGTCGTCTCGTGACGCGGCTACGACGGATACGCCTCACATCGGTGACCTTGAGCTTCATGCCGCATGCGATGCCTCTGGCGGGCAGGCACTCGCGCAGGTGGCGCTGCCGCGGGACTGGCATATCGAAGAGGCGCATCTTGAGCGCAGCGGTAGCTTCGACTGCCCGATTTCGGTTGGCGTGACGGCAGCGGGTCCGATGGGCGAGCGGATTATGTACCACTCCGAGCTCTGTTACGTGGATGCGGGTGCCGTTGCCAAGCGTATCCCCACGCAAACCGAGCACAAGGCGTTTATGCACGTGGAGGCAGCTTGCGACGAGCTAGCTCAGGCCTGCGCGGCACAGCTGGGCGCACGGGCGGAGGTTGTGGCCGAGCAACCGTACCCATCGAGCGCGGCGGTCGATATCGAGCGCGAGCGTGCCCGCGTAAAGCGCGAGGCGGCAAACGACTTTGCGATTCAGGGCTTTTCGATGGAGCCG
>CAJKEF010000433.1 GCA_905198825.1 uncultured Collinsella sp.
TGAGCATCGTCAGCTGCAGTTTGGGCAGCTCAACCGTCACATCCTTTTCGGTCAGGCGCCACGGAATCTCGGGATGACGGCGCATGGTGCCGGTGCCAGAGCACGGCGCATCGATAAACACCGTATCAAACAGAACAGGTTTACCAAGCATGGCGTCAAACGACGTCAGCACCTCGTCGAGCTCACAGGCATCACCCGAGACGGTACGAACACCCGTAATACCCGCCTTATGCAGGCGCGCGAGATTCTGGTCACACTTGCGATCGTGCAAATCGAGAGCAGTGTGCTGACGGTCGTAGCCGGCACGCTTAGCCTGGCACATCATCACATACGTCTTGGTACCACGACCGGCGCCAATCTCTAGGCAGCGCCCGGGACGAGTAGCCGCAGTAGCGATGAGCTGAGCGTTAAGGTCCGAGGCCACGGCAGCCGCGCGCTCAAACACACCCGATGCAACCGTGGCCTGCGCATCGACCGGCGCATGGCAGCCCGGGAACACCGGCGCCACAAGCTGCGATAGGTACGGATCAGGCTTGGTTGCAAAGGCGTTCTCGTGCAAAGCGAGCGGCGCGGGCGCCAGATTTCCGGCAAAGTTGAGCGCGCCCTCGGGCGTATCGAACGAGGCCATAATGCGAGCGCACAGCCAGCGCGGCATGCCCATCAGGCGAGACAGGCGAACCAATCGGCGCTCGGACTCATCGGCATCCGCCGCAGTGGCAAAGTCCTCGACGTTGTCCGCGACCTTATGCAGTACGGCGTTCGCCAGACCGGCAGCCGATTTAGCGCCGCTACGAACCAGCTCAACGCCCTGACTCACGGCAACGCGACCCGGGGTATGCAGGTAGAGCATCTCGAAGGCCGAGATTCGAAGCGCCATGCGAACGCGCGGCGCGACCTTTTTGGGCTTATCGAGAAACTGGTCGAGCAGCTCATCCAAAATGCCCTGCGTGGCGGCAACACCGAGCGCCAAACGCGCGGCAAAAGCGGAATCGCGCTGGTCAATGGCCTTGGCGGAAGCACGGGCAGAGAGCACGTCACGCGCATACATGCCGCGACGGTCGGCCTCCATCAGCACATCGAGCGCAAGCTTGCGCGCGGGAGAAAGCTTGCTCATGACAGTACACCCCACCTAAGTTCGGCACCCTGCAGGCCGGCAGCCCATGCAGAAGCAGCCATGGCACGCTTGCCATCGGGCTTAACCTCAAGCAGCTCGACCACACCATCGGAAAGCCCAAGGTAGACACGCTTGCTCTTGACGGCAACAGCGCCCTCGGCAAGCGACACATCCGCCGGTGCGGCATCGAGCGCACGCACGGTCTTGCCGGCAATCACACAACGGGCGGGAGCGGTATCAGACGAAGCCAGCACGTGACGCACGCAATCGAGCGCCGTCATCTGCGGATCCAGACGCATCTCCTGCTTGGAAATCTTGGCAGCATGCGTGACAAGGGACTCATCCTGCTCGGTCCACACCGCCGTGTCATCGGCAAGCGAGGGCAGCGTATCGGCCAGCAGCTTACCGCCCAGCTCGCCAAGCTCCATAGTCAGTGCCTCGGCATGCTTACCGGCAACCGAGGTCGAGACCTGCGCGCAATAAGCGCCCGTATCCACGCCATGT
>CAJKEF010000434.1 GCA_905198825.1 uncultured Collinsella sp.
CCCGCCAAACATTGGTGACTATTGTACGAGCCAATCGCTAAAGTACAACCGTAAAACAAACGGTTAATACGCACCTGTACGTTTTCTTAAGGCCTTCTTTATGCCGCGGTTACGGTAATACGTTTTTTCGAACCCCTCAGCGCAAAACGTCCGTTAACAGGAGTGCGCGCGGACGTCTTTTGCTCGCCCGCGCGCACCATTTCTTCGTATTTTTGACGTTAGCCGGTATGGCCCAGAGATTACAGCGTGCCGTAAATGCGGTCGCCGGCGTCGCCCAGGCCGGGAACGATGTAGGCAGCCTCGTTGAGATGGTCGTCGATGGCGCAGGTATAGATATGCACATCAGGGTCCTTCTCAGTCAGCGACTTGAGGCCCTCGGGGGCCGCGACGATGCACAGCATGCGGATGTCCTTGACACCGCGCTCGCGCAGGTAGCTAATGGCCATCTCGGCCGAACCGCCCGTGGCGAGCATGGGGTCAACGACCAGGCAGATGCGCTGGTCGATATCCTTGGGCATCTTGCAGTAATACTCATGCGGCTCGTGGGTAACCTCGTCGCGCTCCATGCCAATGTGGCCCACGCGGGCAGAAGGCACCAGGTCGAGGATGCCGTCGACCATGCCAAGGCCCGCGCGCAGAATGGGGACGATGGCGAGCTTCTTGCCGGCAAGCTGCTTAAACGTGGCAGTGGTGATGGGGGTTTCGACCTCGACGTCTTCCATAGGCAGGTCGCGCATGGCCTCGTAGCCGTCAAAAAGCGCGAGTTCGCGCACGAGCTGACGGAACTGGTTGGTGCCGGTGTTTTTGTCGCGCAGGATCGACAGCTTGTGCTGGACGAGCGGGTGATCGACAAGCGTCACACGGGACGCATCGTAGGTGACGGTCATGGATTGATTGCCCCTTTCGTTGCGGCCGCAAAACGGCCTTGCTGACAAGGCGTGCAGCAATGTTGCCGCCGCACGCCATGCATTAGTTTAGCGGTTTGTTGTATCGAGCAGCCCATCGCAGCCCTACTGTGCGGTGCTGAGCGAGCGCTTGACGGCATCACGCCAGCCCGCAAGGTTTTGCTCGCGGCGCTCGGCGGACATGTGGGGAAGGAAGGTCCTAACGATCTGGGCATTTTGCTCCAGCTCCTCCAGGTCTTCCCAATAGCCGACGGCAAGACCCGCCAAGTACGCGGCACCGATTGCCGTGGTCTCCACCGTCTCGCATTGCAGTACAGGGATATCCAGCAAGTCTGCCTGGAACTGCATGATGAACTCGTTGCGCGAGGCACCGCCATCGACGGACAGGCGCTCAATCGAAAGACCCACATCCTGCTCCATGGCACGCAGCACGTCATAGCTCTGATAGGCCATGGACTCGCAAGCGGCGCGCACGATGGTCGCTCGAGTCGAAGCTCCAGTCAGACCGCATACGATGCCGCGGGCGTGCGCGTCCCACCAAGGTGCACCTAAGCCCGCAAAAGCGGGGACAAAGTAGCATCCCTCGTTATCGCCGATCGAGGAGGCGAGCTGTGCCGATTCGGATACGTTGGAGATAACGCCCATGTTGTCGCGCAGCCAGTTCATCGTTGAGCCGGCGGCAAAAATAGAGCCCTCGAGCGCATAGCTGA
>CAJKEF010000435.1 GCA_905198825.1 uncultured Collinsella sp.
ATAGACCGAGATCATGATGCCCGCCTGGGCCTCGGTGAGCGAGAACGACGCGGCGATATCAGTCAAAAGGCCGATGGGCATAAACTCCGACGTGTTGAACACGAACGCACAGCAGGTGAGCCCGACGAGTGGGAGCCACTGCCTGAGCGTGATGCCGTCTTGCCTTGCCTGACTCATATATAACATCTCCAATCATTTTGAGCGGAGGGGATTATATAGCAACGGTCCCGCATCCGTCAGTAACGGACACGGAACCGAAAACAATTCGATACACAGAGGTTGCGCCGTCAATAAATAACTAAGCCATCCCCAGCAATATGCCCGCCGAATGCACGACAAACGCCACGATCCAGGCGACTGTCACCTGAAACGCGAACACGGCAACGGCGTAGCGCCCACCCAGCTCACTCTTAACGGCACCGATAGCGGCCACGCAGGGCGGATACAGCAGCGTGAAGACCAAAAACACGTAGGCGGTAAACGGCGAAAACATGGTCGACAGCGCCGCGGGCGACGTTGCGCCCAAAAGCACCGTGAGCGTCGAGATGACGCTCTCCTTGGCAATGAGTCCGGTGACGAGCGCCGTCGAGGCGCGCCAGTCGCCAAAGCCGAGCGGCGCCAGCACCGGCGCGATGATGCTGCCGAGGCCCGCAAGCAGGCTTTGCGACTGGTCGGCGACCACGTTAAAGCGGATATCGAACGTCTGAAGGAACCAGATGACCACCGTAGCGGCAAAGATAATGGTAAAGGCCTTGGTAATAAAGTCCTTGGCCTTATCCCATGCCAGCATCACCGTCGTCTTGACGCTCGGCAGGCGGTAATTGGGGAGCTCCATGATAAACGGCACCGGGTCGCCCTTAAATGCCGTGCGGTTGAGCACCAGGGCGGCAATGCAGCCGACCACAATGCCGATCAGATAGAGCGAAACCATGGCGGGAACTGTCGCCTGCGGGAAAAACGCTCCGCACAGCAGACCGTAGACCGGCAACTTGGCCGAACAGCTCATGAACGGCGTGAGCATGACCGTCATCTTGCGGTCGTGCTCGGATGGGAGCGTACGGGTCGACATGATAGCCGGCACGGTGCAGCCAAAACCGACGAGCATGGGCACGAAGCTGCGGCCCGACAGGCCAAAGCGACGCAACACCTTATCCATGACGAAGGCTACGCGTGCCATGTAGCCGGAGTCTTCCAGAATGGAGAGGAACAAGAAGAGCACGACGATAATCGGCAGGAAGGTCAGTACACTGCCCACGCCCGTAAGCACGCCGTCGACAGCCAGCGAGCGCACCACGTCGTTGGTGCCGAACGCTTTGAGACCCGCATCGGCCGAGGCGATGATGGCAGCAATGCCGTCCTCCATAAGTCCCTGCAACGCCGCGCCGATCACGCCAAACGTCAGCCAAAAGACGAGGCCCATGATCACCAGAAACGCCGGAATGGCCGTGTAGCGACCCGTCAAGATGCGGTCGATCTTGACGGAGCGCACGTGCTCGCGGCTCTCGTGCGGCTTGACGACGCAACGCCCGCACACGTCGCCGATAAAGCTAAAACGCATATCGGCCAGCGCAGATAGGCGGTCGGTGCCGGCCTCGCCCT
>CAJKEF010000436.1 GCA_905198825.1 uncultured Collinsella sp.
GTGGACGCCGTCCTGCGGCCGATGTGGGGCGCAAGTTTACGCTGATGTCCGCCGACCATGAGGTCGCACATGTCTCATTTGATCCGGCGCGCGAGTTTTCCTTCGAAATCGCCGGGGTCCTCGATGCGCAACGAATGCCGTTTGGCACATGCTCGAGCTCTTCTCCAACGGTGAATAAGCGGGAGCTCAACGCGTGGTGGGGGCATCGGTTGGTGCCCGATGTTCGCCCTGGGCTTGTCTCACGCTACCGCGAGCTGGGGATTGTCAACGGCGTTGAGGTGCCGGTTCAGTGCCTGGGCCTCTCGCTTTCGGATTGCTATTGGCTGCGGCCGGCAGAATGCGACGGGCTCGAATGGCGAAACCTCAATTACTTCGAGAATGATTTTGAGCGATCAGCGCCCGAGGGGCGTTCGGGTTGGCTGGAGGGCATCGGTCTTAAAAATCCCGACAACACATCCGAGGGCGAGCTTCCTAAATCGTGGATGATTCGCAACGGTGTTCGCGTCCTGGTCAAGGGGTGCGGCATGGACGACCAACGGCCCTTTAACGAGGCGGTTGCAACGGCTCTGCATCGTCGCTTGCTGTTGGGGGGCGAGTTTGTTCCTTATACGGTTGAGCGGATGTTCAATGGCCCCGTGTGCCTGTGCGAGGATTTTCTTGACGGCCGCGAGGAATATGTTCCGGCTGTTTACGTTAAGAACGCCCTTGGCGGCCAGCGAGGAAGCTCGACGTACGACCGGTACTGCCGCTTTCTTGGTAAGCATGGAGCAGACGAGGCTGCCGTGAGAAGGTCTATGTCGCAGATGATCGTTTGCGATGCTCTTTTGGCTAACAGCGATCGCCATTGGCGAAACTTCGGCATCATCCGCAATGTCGATACCTTGGAGATAAGGCCTGCACCGCTGTTCGATAGCGGCAACTGCCTGTGGTACAACATACCAACTGCCGTGCTTGCAGCCGGGGAGTTTGGGTTTGCCGCTAAGCCGTTTGGGCCCGACCCTTCCGTCCAGCTGGCGCTTGCGGACTCGCTCGATTGGTTCGATTCATCGCGGCTCAACGGATTTGTTGATGAAGCGATTGAGATTCTTTCGCAGAGCAAATGGGCCACGGCGGAGGGCCGGCTCGAGTCCATTTGCCGCGGCCTCGAGCGTCGCGTAATCGAGGTCGGTGCCGCTGTTGAAGTGCTTCGACACGTGCGGCGATAATCCCGCGGCTACTTGATGGCTGCCGTAACTGTGCCGCCACCCAGGACGACGTCGCCGCGGTAGATAACGACTGCCTGGCCGGGGGCGATGGCGCGCTGCGGCTCGTCAAAAGTTAGCAGCATTTGCCCGTCTTCGCCGCGCGCAAGGGTTGCCGCCTGGCCTTTCTGACGGTAGCGGTATTTGGCGCCCACGTGAATGCCACCGGCACCGAGCTCTGCCTCCATGCGGTCGGCAGGGGCGCTCCAGATCCAGTCGTTGGCCGTGAGCGCTGTGGCCGTCAGGTCCTCGGCCTCGCCCAGATGCACAATGTTGCTGGCGGCGTCGACGCCCGTTACGTACACGGGGTGCGCCATCGCGACGCCCAGGCCCT
>CAJKEF010000437.1 GCA_905198825.1 uncultured Collinsella sp.
TGGCAAAGCCGGTCTGCTCGCGGAACCACGTGCCGAGCACCTTGATGAGGTTGGCGTTGAGCGCCGAGATGCCCATGCCGATCAGGAACATCGACGCCATCTGCATCGTGAACGAGTCGAGCGTAAAGCAGCGGAGGAAGCCGCCGGCAACCGAAATTGCGGTGCAGACCGTAACGACCTTCTTGGAACCGATGCGGTCACCGAGGGCGCCCAGCGGAATCGAGAAGAAAACGGCGGTAAGCATGGGGACGAGGAACAGCATCGAGAAGCCAACGGTATCGATGTTGAGCATCGGCATGACCTCGACGGCAAGCGCCGAGACCTGATACTGCATGTAGTTAGCCATAAAGCACAGCAAGCAAACGACCGAAACGATTGCCCAGCGCCATGAAGGAAGTTTCTCTTCCATGATGACTCCTTTGGTTAGTCGAGCATTCAGACAGTTTGGAGAGCCGGGCCCTGGCTCTTCGGTGCCCTCATTTTGCGATTGACCCCTCGCCGAAACCATTCGGCATCCGGCTTATCATCATGCGAAAAAAGGAGTAGTATCACTACGCTAAATAGCTAAAACGCCAGCTTAAACCCTACGCAATCTCATCGGAGGTCATCTTGAGCTTTCTGTCCGATTCCGAGTGGCTCTGCTTAAACGATCTTGTGCTTTCGATTAATTCCATCGACGACGACCGGGAATTCCGGTCGACCGTCCTCAAGAAGTTGCGTTTTCTTATCCCCTACGAGTCGGCGGCGTTTTTCCTGAGCGATCTTTCCAAAGACCTCGTTTCCACCCCGCAGGAATGGAAGACGCGCGTCTTTCTCGACCCGCTCGGCATCGACGTCCCCGCCGGGATGCTCGAGCGTTACACCGAAGAGTATTGGCAACAGGATACGATCGTCGCGCATCGCAACCTCACGCGCTCGACGGTGCTGCGCGAATCCGACCAGCTCAGCCCCGGCGATATCGAGAGTAGCTATATGAAGGACTACCTTGGCGGCCGTCATGTCGTCAACGTGAGTTTCTTTAACGATGAGGGCTTTTTGGGATCGCTCAATCTCAATCGCAAAAAAGAGGAGGGCGACTTCACCGACCGCGAAGTCCAGATTCTGGAGCTGATCGAGCCCCACCTTACCAATCGCCTATCCAAATGACGCGTCCGGGCCGACCGCAGCTCATCCGAGGTAGTGTTCGCCCACGACTACGATGTCTCGGCACGCGAAATCGACGTATGCCGCTGTGTGCTATCGGGCATGGACAACGCGGCCATTGCCGAAGAGCTCTGTATCAGCACCGGCACCGTTAAAAAGCACCTGGAGAATATCTTTCGAAAGACGCAGGTCAACAGCCGCGTTGGGCTCATGGCGCTCCTTCAGCAGTACACGGCACTCAAACAGTAAGCCCAAGCGCGGCGACGTCGATGCATCTACGCCCTATAGAGCACGTTGTCGGCAAAGAAGTCTGCCGGCGGCTCCATGCAGGCAATCTCGCCGTCGAACATCATGGCGACGTCGTCGGCTACCTGCTCGGCAAAGTCCAAATCGTGCGTAG
>CAJKEF010000438.1 GCA_905198825.1 uncultured Collinsella sp.
GCTGCCGAGCGTCTGTCGCTCACCTCGCCCATGCCCGAGTTTACGAGCCGTGTGTGCCCGGCGCTGTGCGAGGCCGCGTGCAACCTAGGTTCGGTCGACGGTCAGCCCACGACGATTCACGATAACGAGCGCGCGATCAGCGACCACGAATGGGCAAACGGCGGCCCGCGTCGCTTTGAGCCGGCAGGGGAGGACGCACCCACGGTTGCCGTGGTGGGCTCCGGTCCTGCTGGTTTGGTGGCTGCATGGGAGCTCGCCCGTCGTGGCGCTCGCGTGACGGTGTTTGAGCGTGACGACCGTCCGGGCGGCCTGCTCATGTACGGCATTCCCAACATGAAGCTCGAGAAGTCCGTGGTCGAGCGTCGCGTGGCGCTTATGCGCGAGCTGGGCATTGCGTTCGAGCTGGGTGCTGACGTTACGAACCCTGCGGTGGCGGCCAGGCTCAATGGCTTTGACGCCGTCGTGGTGGCTGCCGGTGCTCGTGCTCCGCGTGGGCTTTCGGCTGCGAACGTGGATGCCCCGGGCGTGGTGTACGCGGTGGACTACCTGACGGCTTCGACCGTCTCGGTGCTCGACGGCGGCGAGCCCGCGGTGAACGCGCGCGGCCTGGACGTTGTGGTCATTGGCGGCGGCGATACCGGTAACGACTGCGTGGGCACCGCGGTACGTCAGGGTGCGCGTAGCGTGCGCCAGTTTGAGTTCTTGCCGGCGGCGCCTGATGCGCGCGCGGCGAGCAACCCCTGGCCGCAGTGGCCCAACGTGAAGAAGACCGATTACGGCCAGCAGGAGGCCATCGCTGCCATGGGCGGCGAGATGCGCGCTTGGGGTGTGGATACGCTCGAGGTACTGTTGGACAAGGAGGGCGCGGCCGCGGGCCTGCGCGTGGTCGATCTGGATTGGTCGGCTGGCAAGCCCGAGCGCATCGCGGGCTCCGAGCACGAGGTGCCGGCCCAGCTGGTGCTCATCGCCTGCGGCTTTACGGGCCCGGAGCACAGTGTGTTCGACGCCGTTGGCGTGCCCGTTGCCACCGCTGGTCGTCCGCTGCCGGTGATGGCTGCCGAGGGCTCGCACCTTGCGGCCCGTGTCGACGGCGTCGCCGCGGATGCCGCGCCGGTGTATGTGGCCGGTGATGCCCGCAACGGCAGCTCGCTCGTGGTAAGCGCCATGGCGGACTCCCTGGCCTGCGCTGCCGAGGTTGCCGAGGCCTTGGGGCTGTAAGGTAGTCATTCAAGAGCGTCCCCAACGACTACAAGAGCGTCCCCAACGACTGGTCATTGGGGACGCTCTTGATGTCTGACTGCTCATTTGCTGACGTGCGGTCTCGCGGCGCCTTGCTGTTTTCGTGATGGCTGCGGCTGGGCAGCTCAAAATCTCTGTTTATTTGTCTATGTTTAACTGGGCTTTTGCTTCGGTATAACGTATCGGTCAAGCGTTCCGTCAAGTATTCGGTCAGCATCTGGTTTGCAGCCTGATGCCCATTTCACCCGCGCTGGTGGCGACCACCGGCTCTCCTCGTAAGCTCAAATTGAGGTT
>CAJKEF010000439.1 GCA_905198825.1 uncultured Collinsella sp.
CGAGCATCGTGGACGGCAAGGCTACGCTGGGCGACGGGGCGCCTGAGTCCGCAGATGGGGCCGACGCGGTGGCCGTGTTCGACCATATGTCGTTCCGTTTTGACGATGCCGACGAGGACACCCTGTGCGATCTGAGTTTTGCCTGTCGCCGCGGCCAGACGACCGCGATTGTGGGCTCGACGGGATCGGGCAAATCGACGGTGGCCAAACTCTTGTTGCGTTTCCACGATGCCTCGAAGGGCGCCATACGCCTCAACGGTGTTGACCTGCGCGACCTTTCGCAAGACGAGATTCGCGGGCATATCGCTTACGTGCCGCAGAAGGCGTGGCTGTTCTCGGGCACGGTGGCGAGCAACCTGCGCTATGGCAACGAGGGTGCGACCGAGGCCGACATGCTTCACGCGCTGCAGTTTGCCCAGAGCACCTTTGTGCTCGACCAGCCACAGGGACTCGATACCCCGGTGGCGCAGGGCGGTACGAACTTTTCGGGCGGTCAGCGTCAGCGCCTGGCCATCGCCCGTGCGCTCATGAAGCACGCCGATCTATATATCTTCGATGACAGTTTTTCGGCCCTGGACTTTAAGACCGATGCCGCCCTGCGACATGCGCTGCAGGACGAAACGCGCGATGCCGCGGTACTCATCATCGCGCAGCGTATCTCGACCATTCTGCATGCCGACCAGATCGTGGTGCTCAAGGATGGCGAGGTCGTGGGCTTGGGCACGCACGACGAGTTGATGGAGACTTGCGAGGTGTACCGCGCCATCGCGGAATCGCAGATGAAGGGAGGTGAGTAGCATGACCGAGGAGCTCAAGAAGCAGGGCGTCGTTGATGACGCCGTGGCAGCGGGGACGGCTGAGGAGACGGCGGTCACGCCCGGTCTGGACGATGCCGCCAAGGCTGCAGCCGAGCGTGAGGCTCGCCGCCAAGCGCTCTACGAGGAAAACGAACGCGCCGAGGACGAACGCGCCCGCGCTGAGGCGGAGCGCATGCGCGATGTGGACGACGAGGACGAGGACGAGAAGCCCCGCGACACCTGGGCGACGGTGCGCCGTCTGTGGAGCGAGGCCGCCGGCGATCACTGGCGCTTTTACCTCGTGTTCGCGAGCATCGTGTTCTACGTCATCTTTAACACCGCCGCGCCGGCATATAGCGCCCGCGTCATCGATGAGCTGTGGGGACACGTGAAGCTGGCGTTTGCCAACGACACCACCTTCAGCATCACCTGGGAGAACTGCGGCAGGACCATCTTCATCTACTTTATGATCTGGACAGCCGCCGCCTCGTTCTACGCGCTCCAGAGCTTTTTGATGTCGAGCGTGGCCGAACGCCTCAATCTGCGTCTGCGTAACCGTATCGCTCAAAAGCTCAACCGTCTGCCGCTTGCCTACTTTGACGCGCATCGTCCCGGCGAGGTCGTTAGCCGCGCGACCAACGACCTGGACAAGATGTCCGAAAGCATGCAGCGCGGGCTGCTGCAGCTGCTGGTGTCGATCGGCACCGTGGTGGGCGCCGTGAGCGTGATGT
>CAJKEF010000440.1 GCA_905198825.1 uncultured Collinsella sp.
ACGCTCTTCCGATCTCAAGTTTGTCGCTTCTATCGCATCGTTGAAAGGATGCAACCATGCTGCTACCCGATTCCAAGACCGAGCTCGTCCGTCGCGGCAACAAGGTCGTTTACGACCTGGGCGACAAGATCGTCAAGGTCTTTAACGAGACCAAGCCTGTCTCCGACGTGTTCAACGAGGCTTTGAATCTTGCCCGCATCAATGAGTGCGGCATCCGCAGCCCCAAGGCTCTCGAGGTTTCCCAGCTCGAGAACGCCAACGGCTGGGCGCTCGTGACCGAGAAGGTTCCGGGCACCACCCTTGCCGAGAAGATGATTGCCGAGCCCCAGCGCTTTGGTGAGTACCTCGAGATGTTCGTCGACCTCCAGATCGAGATCCACGGCTACACCTCCCCGCTGCTCAACCGTCAGCGCGATAAGTTCGCCCGCATGATCGACAGCCTTGATCAGCTCAATGCCACCACGCGCTACAACCTTCAGGAGCGTCTGGACGGCATGACCAAGGAGTTCAAGGTCTGCCACGGTGACTTCAACCCCTCCAACGTCATCGTCGGCGACGACGACCAGCTCTATGTGTGCGACTGGGCACACGCCACCCAGGGCTCCCCTGCTGCCGACGTTGCCACCACCTACCTGCTCTTTGCCCTCAACAGCAAGGACCAGGCCGAGGCCTACCTGGAGCTCTACTGCGACCGCGCCGACATGCCCATGCAGGTCGTGCGTCAGTGGACGAGCATCGTCGCCGCTTCCGAGCTCGCTCGTAAGCGCAACGTAAACGATGAGTTCCTGAAGAACTGGATCGACGTCGTCGATTATCAGTAATATCTGAGCGATTTATTTCGCATCGGAGGCACAGAAAACCCCGCAGCTCATATGGGCTGTGGGGTTTTCCTTTACCCATCAAGCATATTCGCGCAACAAAAAAGACTGCCCCGCATCTCATCCTAAGAGAGATGCGGGGCAGTCCCGCAATTACATCTACTAGCGGAAATGTCGATTAACGGCGTGCTGCCTTCACAAGCTCGGCGACCTTAGCGACGATCTCATCGATCGCCACGTCCTCACGCTCGCCGGTAGCACGGTCCTTGAGCTCCACAGTGCCATTCTTGAGGCCACGCTTACCCAGAACGACCTGATACGGGAAGCCCATAAGGTCGTTGTCAGCAAACTTAAATCCGGGACGCTCGTCACGGTCGTCGACGACAACCTCGATACCCTCGGCGCACAGACCCTCGACGATCTGCTCGCAGACGGTAGTGCACTCCTCCTTCTTGGGGTCGAGCGGAATCACCGCGACCTCGTACGGGGCAACGGAGACCGGCCAGACGATACCGTGCTCGTCGTTGTGCTGCTCCACGACGGCAGCGAGCGAGCGGGACACGCCCACGCCGTAACAACCCATGATGAGAGGCTTCTCCTTGCCGTCCTCGTCCATAAAGGTGGCACCCATGGCCTCGGAATACTTGGTGCCCAGCTGGAAGACCTGGGAGACCTCAATACCGCGGGCAGCGGAGAGCGGCTTGCCGCA
>CAJKEF010000441.1 GCA_905198825.1 uncultured Collinsella sp.
GCGGGCCGTGGTAGAGCAGGTCGCCCAGCAGGACGATGCGGTCGGGCTGCTCGGATTCGATGGCGGCGACCAGGCGCTCAGTCCAGTATGCCGAGCCATGGATGTCGGAGGCGATGAGGTATTTCATGGGGAGTCCTTTCGAAGTGGGGTTGATGGGGGCTGAATACGGGGTCCGGCGGATGCGGAACCCAACTACCGTGTTACTCGAATCGCAGCGCCGCGCTCTGAGCCGCCTGCATCACGCGTTGGAGCGGCACGCCATGTTCGCGGGCAAGACGGGCGCAATCCTCGTACTCGGGAGCCGCGCGCTCGCTGCCGTCGGGCAGGGTCGCCACCTTAACGGACACCTCGCCCCAAAGCGTTGTCACTTGCTCGAATCGGCGCGGCAGGCAAACGCGTTCCATCACCTGGCGACGAATGCCGTTGGTCGTGGTCTCCAAAAAGATAATCGTCTGCAGGCGCTCGATATCCTCATGCGAGCAAATCACCTGCAGCTGCCAGCCGGGGCGGCCCTTTTTGCAGTAGAGGGGCAGCCAGTGCACCTCGCGGGCGCCGGCCTCGCGCAGGCGGTCAGCGGCGTAGGCGAGCACCTCGGGCGACGCGTCGTCGATGTCGCACTCCAGCTTGACGATAGTTTCGGGCGCATCGGTCTCGCGGGACAGCGGGGATTTGCTATCGCATTGCATACGGTCCGGATCCTTTCCGCGCGGGCTCGTTTTGTTCACTCAAACGCTAGCACATCGCGAGCGACGCGGATGTGACGGCGCGTAATGAGCGCGATTTTCCTTGTCGGTAAGAAACCGACACTCCACCGCCCCGGCCAAACATGTACATCAGCCTCCAAACATGTCATTTTTTGCAGCTTTTGGAGGCTGATGTACACGTTTTGAGGCAGGGTCGATGTCGTGCGGCAGCCCTTGCGCGCCGCCTGCCCTTTCCAGTCGGTTTCGACTTGCAGCGTTCCCGGCGCGCCGGGGTCGCGCCATTACAATGGAGCGGATTCGCTTGATGCAAAGGAGTCGCCATGCCCGCATGCCCGCTAATCGATTGCCATACTCATACCTCGTTTTCTGATGGCCATGCCTCGTTTGAGGACAACGTTCGCGCCGCTGCTGCGGCCGGGTGCCGCGTCATGGTCTCGACTGACCACCTCACCCTACCCGCCAGCATGGACGCCAACTGCGAAGTGCAGGCTGTCGAGGGCGACCTGCCGGCACATCGCTTGGCTTTTGAGGACGCCCGCAAGCTTGCCGCGCAGATTGCGCCGGAGCTCGAGCTTATCTATGGCTTTGAATGCGATTGGTACGAAGGCTGCGAGCCTTTGGTTGAGCGCTGGTCCCAGGGCGCCGTGGTGCGCCTGGGCAGCGTGCACTGGATTGGCGATCCGGGCGATATCATGGCCGGTGCTGCGGGCACGGCGGAGACGGAGGACGTCGCTCGCCCCGATACGCCCGATTCGCTTTGTGGCTGGATCGACGATGACACCGACCTGCATGTTTGGGAAAACTTGGGCGTGCGCG
>CAJKEF010000442.1 GCA_905198825.1 uncultured Collinsella sp.
GAACATTGTGCTTTCGGCCAAGGCCCATAGCGTGCAAACGACGCTCGATACCTATCGAGCCCTGTCGCGTGAGATTCCCCACGTTCCGCTTCACTTGGGCGTAACCGAGGCGGGTACCAAGCTGCAGGGCACCATCAAGAGCTCGGTGGGCCTTGGTATCCTGCTGTCTGAGGGTATTGGCGACACCATGCGCGTCTCGCTTACGGCCGATCCGGTTGAGGAGCCGCCGGTCGCCTGGGGAATTTTGCAGTCGCTGGGCCTGCGTCGCCGTGGCCCCGAGATTGTCTCGTGCCCCACGTGCGCCCGCTGCCAGGTTAACCTCATTCCTATCGCCGAGGAGGTCACCGAGCGGCTTAAGAACTACTCCGCGCCGCTTTCGATTGCCGTGATGGGCTGTGCAGTCAATGGCCCCGGCGAGGCCTCTGACGCCGACTTGGGTGTTGCTTGCGGACGAGGTCAGGGCCTGCTCTTTTCGCACGGCCAGATCATTGGTAAAGTAGCTGAGGACCAAATTGTCGACGCGCTAATGGCCGAGGTCGACAAGCTTATTGAGGAGAAATAAATGACTCGAGCAATGTATATGTCTAAGCTGTATGCTCCGACGCTCAAAGAGGATCCGGCCGACGCCGAGCTTGCGAGCCATCGCCTGCTGCTTCGTGCCGGCATGATTCGCAAGGAGGCCGCCGGTCTCTATTCCTATCTGCCGCTTGCTTGGCGCTCGATTCGCAAGATCGAGAACATCGTGCGCGACGAGATGGATGCTGCCGGTGCCCAGGAGCTCATGATGCCCATTATGGTCGATGCCGAGCTGTGGCGTGAGTCCGGCCGCATCGATGCCTATGGCAAGGAGCTCGTGCGCTTTGATGACCGCCACGGCCGCGAGTTTGTGCTTGGTCCCACGCACGAGGAGACCGTGACTGCTCTGGTGCGCAACGAGCTGCGTTCCTACAAGCAGCTGCCGGTGAATCTCTATCACATCCAGGATAAATTCCGCGACGAGTTCCGTCCCCGCTTTGGCCTGATGCGCGGCCGCGAGTTCATCATGAAGGACGCCTACAGCTTCTCTGCCACGCAGGAGAGTCTGCAGGAGGAGTACGACAAGATGAAGCAGGCGTACGCCAACATCTGCGAGCGCTGCTACATCAAGGCTCTGCCCGTCGTTGCCGACTCCGGCGAGATCGGTGGTGACACCTCCGTCGAGTACATGGCTTTGGCCGACGCCGGCGAGGCTTCGCTGGTCTACTGCGACGATTGCGGCTTTGCTGCCGATGACGAGGCGGCAAGCACCAAGGTTGTCGTGACCGAGGGCCCCGGCGACGGTACACTCACCAAGGTCGAGACTCCGGGCATGGGCACCATCGAAGCTGTTGCTAAGTTCTTTGGCTTCCCCGAGAACGGTACGCGTAAGTCGCTGGCACTCATCGACGCCGAGGGCAAGCCTGTCGTGGCCATTGTTCCGGGCGACCACGAGCTCAACGATTGCAAGGCCGAGCACGTCTTTGGCAAGGGCTAT
>CAJKEF010000443.1 GCA_905198825.1 uncultured Collinsella sp.
CATGACCTGGCGCGGGGTGTTGGACAGGTGGTCGTCGCCGCGGATGACGTGGGTGATCTTCATCATGGCGTCGTCGACGACGGTCGCGAAGTTGTAGGTGGGCGTGCCGTCGGAGCGGAAGATGACAAAGTCGTCGAGCTCCTTGGCGTCGAAGGTCACCTCGCCATGGACGGCGTCGTGGATGACGACGTCGCCGCGGTCCTCGGGCACCTTGATGCGCAGGACGTAGGGCTCGCCGGCCTCGATGCGGCGGCGGGCCTCCTCGGGATCAAGATCGCGGCAACGGCGCTGATAGCCCTGGAAGGGATCCTTGCGCTCCTGCGCGGCCTTGCGGTCGGCCTCGAGCTGCTCCTTGGTGCAGAAGCAGGGATAGGCCTTGCCCTCATCCCAAAGCTGCTGGGCGGCCTGCTTGTACAGGTCCAGGCGCTCGGTCTGGGCATAGGGGCCAAAGTCGCCGCCCACCTCGGGGCCCTCGTCCCAGTCCAGGCCCAGCCAACGCATGGCGCGCAGGATGATCTGCGTGTTCTCGTCGGTGGAACGGGTGGGGTCGGTGTCGTCGATGCGCAGGATGAACGTGCCGCCGTTTGCGCGGGCAAAAGCCCAGTTATAGATAGCGGTGCGGGCGCCGCCGATGTGCAGCTTGCCCGTCGGTGAGGGTGCAAAGCGGACGCGAACGTCTGATGCCATGGAAATCTCCTCGATTGCAGGATGGATGTCTAACCGCATCAGTATAAAGCAACAATGCAACCTCCGCACAAAGGGCATCGACCCACTCATTGGGGACAGGCTTAAATGAAGAGTCCAAATGCCGCAAGAGTGTTTCCTTCGGCTGGTCATTTAAGCCTGTCCCCAATGAGTAGGTCTGGTCATTTATGTCTGTCCCCAATGAGTAGGTGCGGAAAGGGTGTGAATGTTTGATTTACGCGCTATGATGTGCCCTTGCATAGAGAGCCCGGCGGAATGGTAACGGTCGCCGGGACACGTTATTGAAAGGACAATCATGTCAGAAGAACTTCGTTCCATCCCACCCCAACACGGGTCCTTTGTTTTTACGTCGGAGTCGGTGACCGAAGGTCATCCCGATAAGATCGCTGACCAGATCAGCGACGCCGTCCTCGACGCAATTCTCGCCAAAGAAATAGAGCTGCAGGAGCAGGGCTACATCGCCCCCAACGGTGTGCCTGCCAACGTGGAGAACGTCCGCTGCGCTTGCGAGACCCTCGTGACCACCGGCACCGTCATCGTCGCCGGCGAGATTCGCACCCAGGCCTACGTCGACGTACAGGAAATCGCCCGCGGCGTTATCCGCCGCATTGGCTACAACCGTGCCAAGTTCGGTTTTGACTGCGACACCTGCGGCGTTATGAGCCTAATCCACGAGCAGTCGCCCGATA
Source organism: uncultured Collinsella sp. (assembly GCA_905198825.1). Classification (GTDB taxonomy): domain Bacteria; phylum Actinomycetota; class Coriobacteriia; order Coriobacteriales; family Coriobacteriaceae; genus Collinsella. The sequence continues at coordinate 1,395 of CAJKEF010000443.1, forward strand.
TCGCCCAGGGCGTCGACGAGTCGTTTGAGACCCAGACCGGCGCTACCACCGACCCGATCGACCTGATCGGCGCCGGCGACCAGGGCATGATGTTCGGCTACGCCTGC